>JACOEF010000267.1 GCA_024998705.1 Nitrospira sp. | reverse complement strand
CACCAGGGCACACGCCTCTATGTCAAAGTTCCGCATGCGGAGATGTCCATATGACCACGCCCCCTCGAGTGTTGCTGGCCGACGACCATACGCTGGTGCTGGAAGGATTCCGGCGGATTTTAGAGCAACGATGCGACGTCATCGGGGCAGTGGAGGACGGCCGCACGTTACTCGAGGCGGCCACGCAGCTGCGCCCCGATTTGATCCTGCTGGATATCTCCATGCCATTATTAAACGGGGTCGATGCCGCCCGCCAATTAAAGAAGCTGCTCCCGGATGTGAAACTCATTTTCGTCACGATGCATGCGGACCCGGCCTATGTCAGCGAGGCCTTTAAGGCCGGCGCCTCGGGCTACCTGCTCAAACGGTCCGCGGCTAGGGAACTGGAGCAAGCCATCGACTCCGTGTTGAAGGGACAGTATTTCGTCACCTCCCTGCTGACCAAAGATCTGGTGACGACCCTCTCCGAAGCCCAGGCCGGCCTGTTTGCGCAACGGCAGGAACTGACGCCGCGCCAACGGGAAGTGCTGCAGCTCATTGCCGAGGGACGCACCATCAAGGAAATCGCCTCGTTGCTGAACATCTCTCCCAAAACCGTGGAGTTTCACAAATCCCAGATTATTTTTCATCTCAACCTCCGCACCACCGCAGAACTGACGAAATATGCGCTTGCGCACGGGCTGACCTCGGCTTAGCCATTCAACACCGCCGCCCCGATCCCTGCGAACGGATTCATCGCCGACATGTGCCCAGGAACATTTCACCGCAGACCTAGGGCATTGCCTAGTTGCCTCTCTTCTTTTCGTTCGTTACCTTACGCATATGGGCTTGGCCGTTTCCATGCCCATCCTTCTTGCTGACTCGGTATGGCCGACGGAGGGCTGGACAATGGACTATGCAGCCATACAATGCCAGGTTTGTTGGCGCGTGCAGCACGACAGAACCGACGGAAGGTCCTGTGCAGCGTGGTTAGACCTACAGACGTTCATGGACAATTACGATGCGACATCGCATGGCCCTCTCATTTCCGAAGGATATTGCCCCCAGTGCAGCACCTTGTATCACCGACTCACGCAAGCACATTTCTACGACGCGTAACCAATCCATACATGACATGACGGGGCCCTGATCACACGTGGGGGCCCACAGACGGGTTGTGCTGAGATCGGCACAGAGCACCCGCCTATTTCGACTCTGTTGTACCGACGAGCAACAACGGATCGGGCACAGAGGAATACTCACGATCAGATGCATCGGACCATACAATCAACGTCTTCGCCAAGCCGGCTCCATCGAACCGCACAGTGCTGGACTCGCTTCATCGCCAGTCATTGGGAGACCCCTCCTACACCACACAGTCTGTACGCTCACTGGAAACACCGGCTTGGCATCCAACTCTGCCCTCTCCGCACAGTACCTCGCAGCACACATTCCTGCGCGCTTGATCGACTTCACTCCGCGAAGATGCTACGTTGTTTGAAGCAGAACAACGGGTATTGCGTAGTAGTGACGCACCGTTCAGTGCCTGGCACGGTTCTGCGGAGGGAGGAATGGCGACGATGAACTACGCAGATCGATGCGGTTCGTTTCAGGAGCCGCTGCAGTTATCGGAGGCCGGAGACGGCCGGGTGTATGGACCAATTTCCATGCCTCAACGATCCACGCAAAGGGGCCTACGACTGACGCCAGTGGGCAGGCTCGACGCAACGATCACCGCCTGCGCCCTCCTCGCATGCCTCTCACTGCTGTTCCTCAGCCCGACCTCCAGCCGCGCCGGCGATCGAGCCACCGCGGCGCCGGTGGGGTCGGCTGATCCAGTCTATTCGCTGGAGGCGGTGTTGAATTTGGCCTTAACGCACAACCCCGCCGTCGCCAGCGCAGAAGGGACCATCGACCAGAACCGTGGACAGCAGGTCGCCGCCCATACCTACCTGAATCCCTCGGTCAGCGCCAACAGCGGCGTCGGCAAGATGCGCGATCTGGGCCTCTTCGATCCGGCCGTGCGTGAGCGTGTGACGGAATTCAATGTGACGGTGGGACAACCGATTGAGTGGCCGTCGACACGCGCGGCACGTCAACGGGCCAGCGAAGCAGGCGTGGCCGCCGCCTCAGCGGGCCTGGCGGAAACCCAGCTGAATCTGATCGCCGACGTAAAGGTCGCGTTTTATGACCTCCTCCTCGCTCAGCAGGCATTGCTCCTCGCACAGCAAAACCTGGCCACGGTGGAGGACGTCGATAAGGCCGTCCGGACCAGGGTCCGTTTGGGAGAGAGTCCGCAGTTCGAAGCGATCCGGTCCGGAGTGGAGGTGCTGAAGGCCAATCAATCGCTGACCAGAGCAGCTAATCGAGTGCGCGTCAATCGCGTGATGCTCGATACCCTGACGGCCGGCTCCCTCGGCCCGACCTATGCCATTGATGGGAAACTCCACCGCGCAGGCCCTGGATTCGGCATCGATATCTTGACGGAACGCGCGCTGACGCAACACCCGACGATCACGCGCTTGCAAAAGGCCGTCGAACAGGCCGACCATAGTTTGGAATTTGAACGTCAAGCCCGCGTGCCCAATATCACGATCGGAGGCAGCTACTGGCGGGAGATCGGGCGGGAAGCGTTCACCGGCGGCGTCACATTCCCGACCCCCGTGTGGGACCGGCGGCAGGGAGAAATCATCGCGGCCTTCGGCAGCAAACGGAAAGGCGAAGCCGAATTTCTTCGTGCGAGGAATGAACTGATCAGAAACGTCAGCCAACATTTCCAGGATGCGAAAACGACCGCGGATATGATCGAGGTCTATGAGAAGGGACTCCTGAAACAGGCCGACGAGGCGCTGCGGATCGCGAAGTTCAGTTTCCAGCAAGGTGCATCCAGCCTCATTGAAGTACTCGACGCACAACGGGTGCAGCGCCAGATTTTGTTAGACTATGCCCAGGCTCAGTTCGACCTCTCCATGTCGCTCGCGCTCCTGGAACGCGCCGTGGGGGGCGCCATATGATGTACGACACGACACAAACCACGACCCAATCGAGTTTATTCCGGCCGAATCGTAACCGGTCGTTTCTTCTGAGGCTGCTGGCTGGCTCACTCCTCCTGCTCGCATTGTCGGGCTGTGAGGGCCCTCCGCCCAACGCGACGGGAGCAAATCCGCCGCCGCCCTCCCTCGACAAAAGTCTGGTCCGGTTGACCGCCGAGGAAATAAAGTCGGCAGGCATTATCATCAAACCCGTCACACGCTCGGAGTTTCGCACGATCCGTGACTTCCCCGGCACCGTCGAACCGAATGAACATGCCTTGGCCGAAATCACCACACTCGTCCGCGGGCGGGTCATCGACGTCTATGCCGACCTGGGCCGTGAGGTCAAAGGGGGCACCCTGCTGGCCCTGCTCTATAGCAGCGAACTGGGGATGGCGCAATCAGCTTATCTGAAGGCGACGGCCAAGCTGAACGTCGCCGAGCGCGCGTTCCGGCGGGCGGAATTGCTCTTGAAGGAAAAGGTCATCGGCGTGGCCGAGTTGCAACGACGTGAAGGCGAAATGCTCAGCCTTCGGGCCGAGCTGCGAGAGGCTCGCGACCGCCTCTTGATTCTGGGTCTCACGGATGAAGACTTGCGCAATCTGGATCGCAATCACACGATCCGCTCCCACGTCCCGGTGGTGGCTCCCTTTGACGGCCGCATCATCTCTCGCAACTTGACCAAGGGCGAGGTCGTGGAAACCACTGAAAAACTGTTCGTGGTCGCCGACCTCACGGATGTCTGGGTGACGGCAGTCATCCCCGAGAAGGATATCCCCTACATCCGGGCCGATCAGACAGGAGCAGGTCAATCGGTGGAGGTCCATGTGGCCGCCTATCCCGGACAGGCCTTCCAAGGGAGCATCACCTATGTCGGAGATGTGCTCGACCCTGCGACCCGGACGATGCGGCTTCGGCTGGAATTGCCGAATCTCGATCGCAAACTGAAACCCGCGATGTATGCCACGGTCCGGGTCTATTCCGAACCGGAAGCAAACGTGCTTCTCATTCCCGAGGCCGCCGTTCAACGCGACCGGGACCGGCCATTCGTGTTTGTCGAACGCGAGCCCGCCATCTTCGAGGCACGCGATGTGAAATTAGGCAGTTCGAACGGCCGGGAGGTCAAGGTGGAAGACGGACTGCTGGAGGGAGAATCGATCGTGACGAACGGCGCCTTCGTGCTGAAATCCGAACTGCTCGGGGAACAGATGTAACCCGATGCTGTCTTCTCTTCTGGCCTTCGCTCTCCGTCAACGTGTTCTGGTCGTCGTCATGGCGTGTATCCTGACCGCCGGAGGGATCTATGCCTTCCGTACCATCGCCATCGACGCCTTCCCCGACGTCACCACCGTACTGGTCCAGGTCGTCACGAAAGTGCCCGGCATGTCACCGGCGGAAGTCGAACGGTTCGTCACCTTTCCCATGGAACTCCAGCTCATGGGTGCGCCGGGGCTGACGGACATCCGCTCGTTTTCAAAGGTCGGCCTGTCGATGATCACGGTCGTCTTCAAGGACGACATCGATATTTATTTGGCCCGGCAGGTCGTGCTCGAACGAATCCTCGAAATCCAAGAGCTGCTGCCGCCTGGCTCCTCATCGCAATTGGTGCCGAACACCACCGGGTTGGGAGAGGTCTATCAATTCTATCTTGAGGGACCGCACGACAACGACAAAGACTTTGTGATGAGCGATTCGGACCTCATGGAGCGGCGGACGATTGAGGACTGGGTTATCCGACCGCTGCTGAAAGGGCTGCCCGATGTCGTGGATGTGAATTCGCTGGGCGGGTTCGTCAAACAATACCAGGTGATGGTCGAACCAGGTCTGCTTCGAAAATACGGCCTTGCGCTCCATGAGGTGTTCGATGCCGTCGCCAAGAACAATGCCAATGCCGGCGGGAACATTCTGGAAAAGGACGATGAAAAATATGTGATTCGCGGTGTCGGTCTGATCAAGACGCTCGAAGACATCGAACACATCGTCGTCAAGCAGGTGGGTGGTACCCCCGTCTACGTGCGGGATGTGGCGGAGATTCGAATCGGGCACGCTGTCCGGCACGGTGCCGCCGTCCTGAATGGGACACACGAAGTGATCACTGGCATCGTCCTCATGCTGCGCGGCGGCAATGCCCGGGACGTGGTGCAATCCATCAAGGACAAAATCTCAGAGATTCACCACAAACACCTGCTGCCGGACGGGTTGCGCATCATTCCGTTCTACGACCGGATCGAACTGATCACGGCGGCGCTGGATACCGTCTACAAAGCGCTGCTTGAGGGCATTGTGCTGGTGGTCGTGATTCTCTTTCTGTTCCTCGGCAACGTACGCAGCGCCCTCATCGTGACCGCCACCCTGATCGTGACGCCGCTGGTCACCTTCATCATCATGGACCAGGTCGGGCTGACAGCCAATCTCATGTCGCTCGGCGGATTGGTCATCGCCATCGGGATGATGGTCGATGGCTCGGTCGTGGTGGTGGAGAATGTGTACCGACACCTCGCCGAACAGCGCGACGACCGCTTCAACAAGACCGAGGTCATCTTGCATGCCGTCACCGAGGTCGGACAACCAGTGATCTTCGGCATCTTGATCATTATCCTCGTCTTCCTTCCGATCCTGACCCTGCAGGGCATGGAAGGAAAAATGTTTCAGCCGCTCGCCAATACGATCATCATTGCGCTGCTGGTATCCCTGGTCTTGTCGCTGACCCTCTCACCTGTCCTCTGCGCGATGACGCTGAAACGGGGAACAGAAGAGGACACATTACTGCTCCGCTGGGCCAAGCAAGTCTATCTCCCAACATTGCGATGGGCGATGGGCCATCGCGTCACCGTGCTGGCCGTCGCCCTCGGACTGCTTGGCGCCAGCCTGTCCCTATTCCCTTTTCTCGGAGGAGAGTTTATTCCCATCTTGAACGAGGGAGCGATTTCGCCCCAGACCATTCGCTATCCCAGCATCGCGCTCGATCGATCCATCGAGATCGAAAAGGAGATGCAGCGCGCCGTGATGGAGTTCCCCGAAGTGCGCATGGTGGTCTCCAAGATCGGCCGCTCGGAGATGGGAAACGACCCCCAGGAACCCAATGCCAGTGATCCGGTCGTGAGTCTCCGCCCTATGGACGAATGGACCACCGCTAAGACCAAATCGGCCTTGGACGATGCCGTCCGCAAGCGCATTGAACAAGTGCCGGGCGCCAATTATCTGTTGAGCCAGCCGATCCAACAACGCGTAGATGAACTGCTGTCCGGCGTCCGATCGGAAGCCACCATAAAAATCCTGGGGGATGATCTGTCCGTGCTGAGAAGCACGGCGGAAAAGATTCAGACCATCATGGGATCGGTCCGAGGCGTGGGCGATGTGCGGGTCGAGCAACTCTTCGGCCAGACCTACCTCACCATCGACATCGATCGCAGCAAGATCGCCCGCCACGGCATCAATGTCGCCCATGTTCAGGAAATTATTACCACGGCGATCGGGCAGGAGCCGGCCACCCGCGTCTACGAGGGAAACAAACGATTCGATTTGACGTTGCGGTACCCTGAACAATATCGAAACAGCGTCGACACGATTAAGAACATCCTGCTGACGACATCCTCCGGGGCCCTGATTCCACTCGGAGAT
>JACOEF010000549.1 GCA_024998705.1 Nitrospira sp. | reverse complement strand
TGAGCGCCTCTTTCATGAAGGAGATCCAAATCGGCAGGGCTGCATGTGCGCCTGACTCGGTTTCACCCAAGGGGCGACGATCGTCGAAACCCACCCATGCCCCCGTCGCCAAATTGGGCGTCGAACCGATGAACCAGGCATCGGTGAAGTCATTGGTGGTCCCGGTTTTTCCCGCCACCGGCCGGTCAATGACAGCCTTAGCCGCGACGCCGGTCCCGCGCTGAATGACATCTTCCATCATATTCGTGATGAGATACGCCGTTTCTCTGGATACCACCTGCCGTGGTTGAATGGCCGCCTGCTCCAACGTTCGGCCGCTACTGTCCTGCACGCTAGCCACCGCATAGGGCTCCACCCGCATGCCCTGATTGGCGAACACACCGTACACTGACACCAACTCCATTAACCCCACGCCGGACGATCCCAACGCCAGCGAAAGATCGGCAGCCAGCGGACTCACGATACCGACCGTCCGTGAAAAATCGATCACGTTCCGGATGCCCACCTTATCCAGGAGACGCACGGTCGCAAGATTGTGAGAATGAATCAGGGCCTCCCGCAAACTCCCAATGCCGTGGAACCGCTTGCCGTAGTTCTCGGGCTTCCAGGTCTTGTCCTCTTCTTCCTGTTCGTACACCACCGGGGCATCCAACACCACCGTCGCCGGACTCATGCCTTGATTCATCGCCGTGGCGTAGATGATCGGCTTAAACGAGGACCCAGGCTGACGACGTGCCAGCACCGCGCGATTATATTCACTCCGCACAAAATCATAGCCGCCGACCATGGCGCGGATGGCACCCGTTTTAGGATCGACCGCCACGAGCGCACCTTCGACCAACGGGGTCTGCTCCAATCGCAGATGCACCGTCTCCTTCTCCAGCTTCTTCACTCCGACCTCGATCACATCACCGAGCGCCAGCAGTTGCTTGAGATTCTTGACCGGGACCGCATCCTTCGTGGGATCCTTCCCCTTGAGATATTTCGTTACCCAGGCCATATCGTCGAATGCCAGCCGACCGGTGCTCCCGCCGATTTGGACCAGCACATGGTCCTTGGCAATCTTCGTCACCACCCCTTCCATGATATCCCCATCCGCAAGTTTCACGGAGGGATCGGGGGCCGGCACCTCCAGAGTAGCCAAATCGACGGTGCGGAGCGGACCGCGCCAGCCCTGGCGCTTATCGACTTCGCGCAATCCATTAAACACCGCGGCTTCAGCGGCCTTCTGCATATCGGCATTCAACGTGGTGAACACTTCCAGTCCACCCTTGTACACCATCGCTTCACCGAACTTGGCCACCAGCAATTGCCGGATATACTCCACGAAATAGGGGCCGAGATGTTCGCTCCCAGGACGGCGGAAGTTCAGCTTTACGGCGGCGGCTTGTTCGCGATCCGCGGCACTGATGAAACCCGCCTCAGCCATCCGGCTCAACACATGCTCCTGCCGCTTCTTCGCCCGGTCATAGGCTTTGAAGGGCGAATAGTGACTCGGGGATTTGGGAAGACCGGCGAGGAATGCCGATTCGGCGAGCGTCAGTTTTGACAGTTCCTTCCCGAAATAGGTCTGGCTGGCCGCCGCCACGCCATAGGCGCCCTGGCCGAAATAGATCTGGTTCAAATACATCTCCAGGATCTGTTCTTTCGTCAGCACCAACTCCATCTTGTAGGCCAGGATCAACTCCCGGACTTTGCGATCGAACGTCCGTTCTGCCGAAAGAAACAGAGATCGCGCCAGCTGCTGCGTAATCGTGCTGGCGCCTTCGACTTTCCGGCCGCCATGGCGGATATTGGTCCAGGCCGCCCGGAGAATCCCGACGATGTCCAGGCCCGGATGCTCAAAAAATCTCGTATCCTCCGTCGCGATGACGGCTTGAGTCAGGCTTTTCGGCATCTCCTGAATAGGTTTGAGGAACCGGCGTTCGATGAAAAATTGGCCGATCACCTGCCGGTCGTCAGAATAGACACGTGTCACCAGGCTCGGCTGATAGTTCTGCAATGGATCCAGCGATGGGAGGTCTTGGGACAAATACCAGAGAATGCCGGCCGCTCCCCCGCCACCAAGCACAATGGCCAGCAACAGGCCGATGACGACAATCTTCCACCATCGCCAGCGACGGCGAGGCTTCTCCGGCTTATCGAGTAAGTGGTCGAGTTCGGACATGAAGTTGGGTGGTTGCGAGGAAAGGGGTCAACCCGCGACAACCCCACCATACAATGCACACCCGACAAACTCAAGCAAGGTTCGATTCATCGTCCGAAGAAGTTTCCGCT
>JACOEF010000728.1 GCA_024998705.1 Nitrospira sp. | reverse complement strand
ACAACACGCTGATTGTGGCCCCTATCAGCGGCATGATCGAGCGGACGCGCGTGTATGAAGGGCGACTGGTGTCGGCCCAAACCGATCTCCTGACGATCATTCAGCAGGTCGATCCCATGTATGTGATTGTCAGCGCGCCGGAAAGTTTTCTGCTGAAGCGGCAACGTGACAGTACGGCCAAACGAATTCAGCATCCCGGCGTCTATCAATTGCGCGGTGTGCTGACCTTTGCGGACGGGACGACGTACGGACAGGAGGGGGTATTGGACCTCCTGGATGTCGGACTCAAAACTGATACGGGCTCTCGACAAGCGCGGGTGGTTTTCCCAATCACGATCGTGTGTTGTTGCCGGGGCAGTTCGTACGGGTGCGCTTCAAGGGCACGGTGAAGACGGGGGCGATTCTTGTGCCGCAACGTGCCGTGCAACAAGGCGCCAGGGGGTCTATCGTGTTTGTCGTCGGGAACGAGGACAAGGTCGAGATGCGGGAGATTCAAGCCACGAGCTGGCAAGGCAATCAATGGATCGTTGAGCAAGGGTTACATGTGGGGGACCGCATTATCGTGGAAGGTCTACATAAGATCGCGCCCGGCGCACCGGTGAAGCCTGTGCCGCTTCCTGCTCCTGCCGCGACGACCGTTCCGACTGCCGCCAAGCTGCAGCCGGAGCGCGCCTCGTGATCTCCCATTTTTTTATCGACCGCCCGATCTTTGCGTCGGTCCTGTCCATCGTCATCATGGTGATCGGCCTGGTCGCGCTGAAGGCGCTGCCGATCGCTCAATTTCCTGAAATCACTCCCCCCGTCGTCCAGATTGAGGGCGACTATCCGGGTGCCAATGCGGAGACCGTGGCCGACTCTGTGGCGCGGCCCATCGAGGTGCAGCTGCCCGGCATCGATAACCTGCTCTACTACGATTCCACCAGCACGAACGACGGGCACATGTCGATCAAGTTGACGTTCGAGATCGGCACGAATGTCGACATCGCCCAAGTGCAAACTCAGAATCGGGTGAAACTCGCGGAACCTCAGCTGCCGCCTGAGGTCGTGCGTCAGGGTATCAACATCAATAAGGTCTCCCCCGATCTGCTGGCCGTGGTGGCGCTGAGCTCCAGCGATCCGACGCATGACACCGTGTATTTGTCGAACTATGCGATTCTGCGGGTCCTCGACAACGTGAAACGATTGCGCGGAGTGGGCAATGCGGTGGTGTTCGGCTCCCAGAACTATTCAATGCGGCTCATCCTGGATCCCATT
>JACOEF010000135.1 GCA_024998705.1 Nitrospira sp. | reverse complement strand
TCAGAACGATTACCTGGGCACCGAGCACCTGGTGTTGGCCATCCTTCGCGAGACGGATGGGATTGCGCTGATGATCCTCAAGAAAATGGGCCTCTCCACCGAGCAGATTCGTCTCGAGATCGAGCGCAATCTTCCGGGAGGGGGCACGACGATGACCTTCGGGGAAATTCCGTTCAGCCCGCGGGTCAAGAAAGTTATCGAGTACGGGGTTGAAGAAGCCCGACTGCTCGGGCATAACCACATCGGCAGCGAACATCTGCTGTTGGGTCTGCTGCGGGAGGAAGAAGGGATCGGCGGAAAGATTCTCCGAAGTCTTGGCGCCAGCCTCCTGACCGCCCGACAACTCACCGTGACCTTCTTGCGTAAGTCTGCGCCGCGCGAGCGGGATCGCAAGAGCAACACACCGGCACTCGACGAATTCGGACGCGACCTGACTCAGCTGGCCCAGGAGGGGCAGTTGGACCCCGTCATCGGTCGTGCAGACGAAATCGAGCGTGTCTTGCAGATTCTCAGCCGACGGTCAAAGAACAACCCGGTACTCATCGGCGAATCCGGCGTGGGGAAAACCGCCATCGTCGAGGGCCTGGCCCAACGCATCATCGCGTCGGAGGTTCCGGACAACTTGCTGTCCCGTCGCGTCATCGCACTTGACCTGGGCTCGCTGGTGGCCGGTACGAAATACCGCGGCCAGTTTGAAGAGCGCTTGAAGGTCGTGATGAAAGAGATTGTGCAGGCAGGCAACATCATTATCTTCATCGACGAATTGCACACGCTGGTGGGAGCGGGGGCGGCAGAAGGATCCATCGATGCTTCCAACATGCTCAAGCCGGCCTTGTCGCGCGGCGAGATCCAATGCATCGGCGCCACAACCCTCGACGAATACCGCAAGCACATTGAAAAGGACGGGGCGCTCAAACGCCGCTTCCAGCCCATTCACGTGCAACCGCCCAGCACGGATGAAACGGTACGGATCATCCAGGGATTGCGAGACCGGTACGAGGAACACCATGGCGTGGAAATTACGGAAGACGCCATCGTCGAGGCGGTCAAGTTGGCAGATCGGTACATCACCGACCGGTTCCTGCCTGACAAGGCGATCGATCTGATCGACGAAACCGGCTCGCGGGCGAAACTGCAAACGTACGCGCTGCCCACTGAACTCAAAGCTCTGGAGCAGGAGCTGAAGAAAATTTCGCGCGATAAAGAGCTGGCGATTTCGATGCAAAACTTCGAGGAAGCCGTCCGCCATCGCGAAGAAGAAGAGCGCCTCCGAAAACTCCTCGATGAATCCAAGCGGGAGTGGAAGAAGAACCAAGAGAAACACAAGCCGACCATCGGCAAGGAAGAAGTCGCGTACGTCGTGTCGAAGATGACCGGCATTCCGCTCTTCAAATTGGAAGAAGAAGAATCCAATAAGCTGCTCCGCATGGAAGAATTCCTCCACAAGCGGGTCATCGGCCAGAACGAAGCCATTTCGGCGGTGGCACGTGCCATCCGTCGGTCCAGAGCCGGTCTCAAGGAAGCGAAGAAGCCCATCGGATCCTTTATTTTCCTTGGCCCGACCGGTGTCGGCAAGACAGAGTTGGCCAGGACACTCGCGGAGTTCCTCTTCAACAGTGAAGATGCGCTCATCCGGATCGATATGTCCGAGTACCAGGAAAAGTTCACGAGCTCGCGGCTCTTCGGAGCCCCTCCGGGTTACGTGGGCTACGAGGAGGGCGGACAGCTCACCGAAAAGGTGCGGCGTCGTCCTTATTCGGTCGTGCTGTTCGACGAAATCGAGAAGGCGCATCCGGACGTGTTTAACGTCCTCCTGCAGGTGCTCGACGACGGCGTCCTCACAGACAGCCTGGGTCGAAAAGTCGATTTCAAGAATACGGTCGTCATCATGACCTCGAACATCGGCACGAAGATGATCCAGAAGGGCGTGTCGCTCGGATTCCAGAATGATGAAAACGGCGGACAAGCCTTGCGTCGAAAAGAAGACGTGATGGGAGAACTCAAGCGTTCGTTCAGCCCGGAGTTCTTGAACCGGATCGACGAAATCGTGATCTTCCATTCCCTGGAGAAGGAGCACTTGATCCACATCTTGGATCTCCTGCTGCACGAGCTGAATCTCCGTCTCATCGACAAGAATGTCAGCATCGAGGTGGACGACGAGGTGAAGCAGTGGCTCATCAAGGAAGGCTACGAGCCGCTTTACGGTGCGCGCCCGATGCGGCGCATTATTCAGCGGGCAATCGGCGATCCCCTGTCCGAAGAACTCATCAAGGGTCGCTTCAAGGAAAATAGAAAGATTAAAGTCGTCCTGCGTGACGGCGCGCCGGCCTTCATCGAACAGGAAGCCATGGCGGGCGTCTAGCCCGAACAGCTAAACGTTTCCTCAGGATCGATCGACTGGCGTTCTTTAAGACCACACGGCAACCCCCGCGGTCCCCAACCGGACCCGGGGGTTGTCGCATTTTATAGCAGGATCAGCAGCTGAAATGATTTCCTGACGAACAACAACACTCGCAGTTTACGGCAACTGTGCGTTATCCTACCGCCCAGAATCAGGCCTGTTCCCTGGCTCTGGTTCAGGCACAACGGCCATGCCGGTTGCTTCCCCTATGAAACCTCGCGCATCCACCACGATTCTCGGAATTGAAACGTCCTGCGATGAGACGGCCGCAGCAGTGCTCGACGGTGAGGGGCATGTCCTGGCCAATATCATTTCTTCCCAGCAAACCGTCCATGAACGGTTCGGGGGCGTGGTGCCGGAATTGGCATCCCGTGCCCATATTCAAAATGTGGATCTCGTCACGCATCAGGCTCTAGACGCGGCAGGTCTCTGCTGGCAGGATCTCGGTGCCATTGCGGTCACACAGGGTCCCGGCCTGGCCGGCGCCCTGCTGGTCGGCATCAGTTATGCCAAGTCCTTAGCGTATGTCCTTGGCATTCCGCTGGTCGGCGTAAGTCACCTCGAAGGCCACATCGCCTCAGCCTGGATCGACCGACCGTTATTTCCCAGAACCTGCGTAGTGTTGATCGCCTCGGGCGGACACACGCACCTCTTTCATACCGACGAACATGGGCACTTCCACCTCCTGGGACGAACGATCGACGATGCGGCAGGTGAGGCGTTCGACAAGGGCGCTCAGATGCTCGGGCTCGGGTACCCGGGTGGCCCCCTCATCGACCAAGCGGCACGGAAAGGCCATCCTACTGCGGTGCGATTCCCTCGATCGCGCGTGCGAACCGGCCGACTGGACTTCAGTTTCAGCGGCCTCAAAACGGCGCTACTCTACCACCTCCAGCGCATGGATCAGCAGGCCATTGTCGAACAGCAGGCCGACCTGGCCGCCGGGTACCAGGAAGCGATCGTGGACGTCTTGGTCCGTCAGGCATTCACCGCCGTGCGACAAACAGGCGTCTCAGCCCTTGCGGTCGTCGGAGGTGTCTCAGCCAATTCCCGACTGCGAGCGAAATTGACGGAGCGGGCAACCGAGGAGGGGATTGAATTGGGCCTCCCAGCCCTCGCATACTGCACCGACAATGCGGCCATGATTGCGGCGGCAGGACAACGAGCGCTGCTCCATGGCAAGCTGGCGTCGTTCGAGTGCGAAGCGCTGCCGAATTATGCGCTGCCTTCAGGGGCAAGCGGCGGAACGGCGCCTCACAGCTCGTAACCTTCGAGTACCAAGGAGCCTCACCATCCCCACCATTCACGGTCAGATCAGCGGTCTAAAAGCCAGTCACCTCGCTGGTTTGGAGCGATTATATCGACGACGCGTACCGGCCTCGGCCATCCTCACGGCCGAACTGGCACGGACAACCAGTCAGCTCACACGAGAGATTCGCCGTCCCATCGGTCTTCTGATCACCCGTCGAGGTGTCATCGAGCAGGTGCTCGTCGGAGCCGGCTGCGCGCCCACATTCGAGTCTCTGGCGAAGTTCAGGGTCGGATCACATTCCCTCCGCGGTCTCCGGCTGATTCGTGTGCAACTCCACGATGACCCGCTGAGCCAGGATGATGTGACACATCTGGCGTTGTTACGACTGGACCTGATCGGCGTCCTCGGCGTGGACGACAACGGCGAACCCAGCCTGATTCATCTCGCGCACCTCCTCCCGCCTAATCAACAGGGAGAAGTCTGCCGCATCCTGAAGCCGGTTCCGTTCCATGATCTGGATCTTCAACTGGACACCTTTCTGCACACCCTCGAAGGCGATCTGCAACGAGCGGACACCACACATGCTGTCGCCGTCGGCACCGAATCGGCCATTCTGGTCAGCGCGGCACCCAAGAGTCACGCCGAACAGGAAGAACAGTTGGAAGAGTTGAATGAACTGGCGGAATCCGCCGGGGTTCGAGTGCTGGATCGAATCGCCCAGCGCACCCAGGAGGGCTACGAGCGATACTTGCTTGGGAAGGGCAAACTGAAAGAGGTTGTCATGCGAGCACTCCAGAAGGGTGCAGACGTCGTCATCTTCGATCAGGATCTCGCCCCGGCGCAAGCCCGCGCCATTTCCGAGGTCACGGATCTCAAAGTAATCGATCGCACACAGCTTATCCTGGATATATTCGCCCGTCGGGCCCATACCCGTGAGGGCAAGGTTCAAGTGGAGCTGGCTCAGCTTCGGTATCTTCTGCCGCGACTGTCCGGTCATGGCACCTCGTTGTCGCGCCTCGGCGGCGGAATCGGCTCACGCGGGCCCGGTGAAACCAAGCTGGAAACCGATCGACGCCGTATCCGCGATCGCATCGCCCACCTGGAGCGGGAAATCGACGACGTGGCCCGCCATCAGGATCAGCGGCGGTCTCGACGCATGCGCCAGGGGCTTCCGATTCTCTCCATCGTCGGCTACACCAATGCGGGCAAATCGACGCTGCTCAATACCCTGACCCACAGCCAGATTCCCGCGCAGGATCGCCTCTTTGAAACGCTCGACACGACGAGCCGCCGGCTTCGTTTTCCTCACGACCGCGAAGTGATCGTAACCGATACGGTGGGGTTCATCCGGGATCTCCCCAAGGATCTCGTGGGGGCCTTTCGCACCACCCTGGACGAATTGCGGGACGCCGACATACTCCTGCATGTGGTCGATGCGGCGGCACCCAACGTCGATCAGCAGATCAGCGCCGTCGAAACCGTCTCGCAATCACTCAGTCTCGACACGATTCCCCGCGTCATGGTCCTGAACAAATGTGACCGCCTCTCGGCGCACGAGGCTGGCGTCCTTTGCAAGCGGTATCATGCGATCGCGATCTCTGCGCTGAACCGGGAGACGCTGCGCTCATTGATCTCGCACCTTGAAACCCTCTTGCCCGTCGTCCCGACGCCCCCTGGGCACGAGGAAGATCCGGACCAGCCGCCCCAAGACCTGGCGCTTGCATCTCACTCCTGACCGTTGCACAATTGGCCGCCACGACACTGCATCATGACAGTAACCACCACAGATCAACCGGCTGGCGCGACGGCTAAACGCCGCCTCGCGAAGATCCTAAGCACCTTGCGCACCACCGCACCGGCGATGAAAGTGGAGCTCGACCATCGCACACCCTGGGAGTTATTGGTCGCGACAATCCTGTCGGCGCAGTGTACCGATCAGCGGGTCAACCAAGTCACCCCCGATCTTTTTCGTCGTTACCACAAGCCCTCCGATTACGCCACGGCTGACCCAACCGAATTGGAGGCCCTCATCAGGCCGACCGGGTTCTTCAAGACAAAAGCCAAGCACCTCATCCATTGCGCGAAGGTTGTGTCCGAGCGATTTCACGGGAAGGTGCCCGATACGATGGAGGCGCTCACCACCTTGCCGGGAGTTGGGCGTAAAACCGCAAACGTCCTGCTCGGCAACGCGTTCGAGAAGCCGGCCATCGTCGTCGATACACATGTGAAACGCGTGGCGGGTCGGCTGCACCTGACCCGCCATACCGATCCGGAAAAGATTGAGCGGGATTTACAGCACCTGCTCCCAGCAGACCAGTGGACGGAAGGATCACAACGGCTCCTTCTGCATGGCCGATACATCTGCCTGGCACGTACACCGAAATGTCGGCATTGTCCGATCTATGTTGATTGCCGTTGGGAGGGAAAAACCGCACGATGATCCGGAGCATGACGGGATATGGCAAAAAGGACGGCACGTCGCAGAAAGCCGGCGTCACCGTGGAAATCCGTTCGGTCAATCACCGCTTTCTCGAGGTGGCGGTCAGACTGCCTCGTTCATTGGCGCAACTCGAAGACCAGATTCGAAAAACAGTCCAGCAACGCTGCCTCCGCGGACGAGTCGACGTGTCGGTCTCGGTCCATTCAGCCGGCGGCAGCCTGAAGACGGTGCAGATTGATCAAGCGTTGGCCAAACAGTATCATGCGACGCTCAAGAAGCTGCAGAAAACACTCGGTTTGCGGGGAGCGGTGGATTTGTCCATGCTCGCCGGATTTCGCGACATTCTGTCCATTTCCGATGAACCGGTCGATGCAGGACAGCTGACAAAAACCGTGCTGCGGGTGCTGGGAGGCGCGCTCACAGACCTGGAAAAAATGCGCCGACGGGAAGGGGAGGCGCTCGCTAAAGACCTAGCTCTCCATCTGAATGCGATCCAGGAGGCGAAGTCTGCAGTGGCGGAGAAGGCCCCGGTATTGGCCAAACATGCATTTGAGCGCATGAAAGGCCGCATTGAGGCCCTCGTGCAGGCCGAATTGCCGGATCCGGCCCGTCTCCAGCAGGAATTAGCAGTGTATGCCGACCGTTCGGACATCTCGGAAGAATTGGTCAGACTTGAGTCACATATGCTACAGTTCGACCAGCAGCTCCATAGTCGGGAGTCCGTTGGGAAAACCCTGGAGTTCCTGCTCCAAGAAATGGGGCGGGAGGTTAATACCATCGGCTCGAAAGCCAATGACGCAGACGTTGCCGCATTGGTCGTCCGAATGAAAGCCGAACTGGAAAAACTGCGCGAACAAGTTCAGAATGTCGAATAACGTCGGCCTTGCGCCGACATCGAACAACCTATGAGCACCGCCCCTGTTTCACCGAGCGACAAACCACCCCAAGTACGGCGGGGCATTTTGTTTATTATTTCGGCTCCCTCGGGAAGCGGGAAGACGACGTTATGCAAACATATCACCGCGAATGTCCCCGGATTGTGGCACTCGATCTCCTATACCACGCGCAAGCCACACCCGGGCGAGGTCGAGGGGCAGGATTACTATTTTCTCGATGAGCCGACCTTTCGCCAGATGATCGATCGGAATGAATTCGTCGAGTGGGCGCATGTCTATGGCAATTTGTACGGCACGCCCCGCAAGATGCTCACCGAAAAAATGGAGCAGGGCATTGATGTGTTGCTCGAAATCGACGTGCAAGGCGCCCGCTCGGTCAAAAAGAAATTTGAAGATGCGGTGTACATTTTTATTCTGCTGCCGTCGTTCGACACACTGCGGACAAGGCTTCAGAACAGAGCGGGGGACTCGCCGGACGAAATTCAACGCCGCTTGCACAAGGCCAAGGAAGAGGTCTGGAGTTATCGTGAGTACTACTACATCGTCCGCAACGACGATTTGAAGCAATCCTTGAAAGAGCTCGAAAGCATTTTTCTGGCGGAGCGGATCAAGACCAAACGCCTGAATATGACGTGGTTGGAAGAAAAATTTATTCTCGACAAAGAGGGCAAGCAGGGGAATCCCTCCTCCGCGCCCGCATCAAAGGAGCACTTGCATCATGGGTGAAATGTTGAGTTTGTACCGGAATACGCCACCGGCGAGTTCGATTCACGCCACCGGCTGGTGATTGTTGCCGCGCAGCGTGCCAAACAACTCGTGCAGGGCGCGCGCATGGCCGGTCCGTCCAAGTACACCAAAGAAACGAGCATCGCACTCGACGAAGTCCTTCGACACAAGGTCAAGTTCCTGGTCGGACAGGAAGCCCGCGAAGCCATTAAAGAATCCAAACGGGTCAAGGAAGGTGAGACGGAACGCCTGGCCATGATGACCGGAGAAGACGCCAAGGAAATCAAGAAAGAACTCAGCGTCTACGTCGACGATACCGTCAAGCCCGCCCCTGCTCCGGAGGGCGAGGAGTAGTCCCCTTCGTGCAGACCACCGGCCCCTCACTCACCGGTGTCCGCCTCGTACTCGCCGTCACAGGGAGTATTGCCGCCTATAAGGCCGTTGGGCTCTTACGCCTGCTCCGTCGCGAAGGCGCGACGGTGCATGTCGTCATGACGACGGGGGCCTGCCGGTTCGTGACTCCGCTGACCTTCGAGGTGTTGTCGGGCTCCCACGTGGCGACCGACCTCTTCGAGGCCCACCAGGAAATGCTCCACCTCTCCTTGCCGGAGCAGGCACAAGCCATCGTAATCGCTCCGGCCACCGCCAATTGCCTGGCCAAGGCCGCCCTGGGCCTGGCCGACGATCTCCTCTCGACCATGCTCCTCACCACCCAATGTCCCGTGATTTTCGCGCCGGCCATGGATGGGGACATGTGGCATCATCCGACCGTTGTGGAACATGTGGCCGCGCTGCGAACGCGCGGCGCCATCATCGTCGAACCGGAAGAAGGCCCCCTGGCCTCAGGCCGATCAGGGCAGGGACGGCTGGCTGATGAATCACGAATTCTCTCGGTACTCCACGCTGCGCTCCACCCGCGTCGAGATTGGTCCGGTCGCCGTCTGCTCATTTCTGCCGGCCCGACGCAGGAAGCCATCGACCCGGTGCGGTTCATTTCCAACCGTTCGTCAGGAAAAATGGGCTATGCGCTCGCCGAATCCGCGCAGGCTCGCGGGGCAGAGGTGCTGTTGGTCTCAGGCCCGACTGCATTAACCCCGCCGGTCGGTGTCGAGTTGTGTCCGGTGACGACGGCCGAGGACATGCGCAAGGCCATGATGAGCCGATTCACCTGGAGCGATACCGTCATTATGGCTGCCGCAGTGGCGGACTTTCGCCCCGCACAACCCGCTACGCAGAAGCTCAAGAAACGGCAACAGTCCCTCACCAATCTCGCCCTGACTCCGACCGACGATATTCTGAAGGAATTGGGCGAACGGCGAACGACACAGGTCCTCGTGGGGTTTGCCGCAGAAACGCAGGATCTGCTTGCTCATGCACGGGAAAACTGCAAGCTAAGGGTGTAGACCTGCTGGTCGCCAATGACGTGACGGCGGCAGGATCGGGCTTCGGGGCAGACACGAATCACGTGTTCATTCTGGATCGTGACGGCAACGCCGAGGAACTCCCCCTGTTACCCAAGCGTGACGTTGCGAACCGTATTTTGGACCGCGTCCTGGCCGTCCAAGCCCCGTGCCGGTCGTCGAAGAAACCCTCGCACGGGCGATCGTCTCAGAAGGAGTAGGGGCGTGGCGTCATCACCGCGTATCGATCCATCCATCGCCGCACACATCGATCGTCTGGCCACTGCCGTGGCAAAGGATCCACGCTCGAAGGAATTCCTCCCCCTTGCCGACGAATACATCAAGGTCGACATGTGGCAGGAAGCCGCGGCCGTGCTGGAGGACGGCCTCAAGGCCTATCCCGGATTTGTCACCGCCATGGCGACGCTGGGCCGCGTCTATGATCAACTCGCTCAGCCCGTAAAAGCCAAAGCCATCCTCGAAGAAGTCGTCAAGCAACGCCCGGACAATCTTCGTGCCCACCGCATCCTCGCCAAGCTGTACAACAGCGAGGGGAACGCCGACATGGCGCTGCAATCCTGCATGGCGATTCTGAACGCCAATCCGTATGACGAAGAGGCCCTCTCCATCAAGCGAAGCATCACCGGCGCACCTGAGGAAGTTCCACCGTCGAAACGTGACAAAAAACGCACCGCGCCGGAGGCCAAGGTCGAGACCGAAAACCTCGCCACGGCTGCCGAGCCGTTTGCGATTGCCCCACCGGAGCCGATGCCAGAAACCGTCCCCCCACCAAGCCTTGAACCACCCGTCATCAAGCATGCGGCCACCATCGCACGATTGGAAGCCTGGCTGCGAACCATTCAAGCCCAACGGGTTCACTGATTTCCTCGCCCGTCAATCGAACCCCCGTTCCTCCACCCCCGGAACAACGTTTGACCCACTCCTGACAGCCTGTTAGAATGCCGCCGCTGCTGGCATCTCTATCCATTGCAGCCTACTGATAACCGGGGGCGCGCGACAGACACATGCTGCGGCTGCTAGTGCTT
>JACOEF010000727.1 GCA_024998705.1 Nitrospira sp. | reverse complement strand
TGACGGCAGCATCTCGCGATCCTGCGTCACGTGCAGCATGTTTAGAATGTGTGTGTGATGTGATTGAACGGTGATCGGAGCGATACGTAAACGGCAGCTCACGTATCGCCGATGAAATTAGGAGACGAGACGGAAGGACTCAACGCAGCGAACTCTATGGCACAGCTGCTAGAGCTGTTTGCTCAAGAGCCCGGTCTCGATCAGTATCGCGTAAGCGACACAGACACTGAACATCCGGCGGACAAGGTACACGCATCGTCATACAGACCTCCGTAATGAAGCATGGGCACATGGCTCATGAATGGTGAAGAGGATCACGCCAAACATCCTAGCTTCATTTCTCTTTGCGTACACAGCAAGCAAGGAAAATACTAGCCCTGGAACATGGCGTGAACCTAACGTGGACCGATCGATGGAATTGAGAGATGGAGCACTGACAGAAGAGAGGCAATCTAGCTGTGATGATCACTCACAAGGACTAGACTGCGGATGCGAAGGCGTTGTACCGAGTACAACGCAAGAGAAAGGATGGTTCGGCAAAGCCTACGAAAAAGAATATGTTATCATGGTATCCAAGACCGAATAACGAGTCAAGTCCTCTCATTCCGGCGTGGTGCCTTACATTGAATTACACGCACACCATGACTCTTATGATCCATGTACTTGACGTGTACGGCAAATGGCCGTACACTCATGAAGGACGATGTCAAAGGAGCGCATGAAATCATGTCACCATCCAAAACTCTGGAGCGTTCGTCGGAGAAAACCGCTCGGCTTGAGGCACGCATCACCGAACAACAGAAGGCGCTGTTCTTGCGGGCGGCCCAATTGACGGGCCGCTCCCTAACCGATTTTGTGGTGGCCAGTGCGCAGGAAACCGCATCACTGACCTTGCGCGAGCATGATACGTTAATGTTGAGCACGCTCGACCGCAAGGCGTTTGTTGCAGCGCTGCTCCATCCTCCGGTACCCGCTGCTCGTCTACGGAAAGCTGTGGTCCGCTACCGAGAACGTCGGCCTCATCGCGGCAATGGCCGGTAAGAATACGCCGACAGCCTGGATCGTCGAGCCTCTCGGCAAAGCGCAGGACCGCCAGAACTTTTCGTGCGGCTATGAAGCACTTGACCGTTATCTGCGGGAACAGGCAGGCCAGGATGCGCGCCGACGGGTTGCCGCGCCATTTGTCCTCGTCCTGGAATCCGACCGTAAGACAATTATCGGCTACTATACCCTGTCGGCCCTCGGAATCGCTCTTCACGATCTGCCTGACAACGTGATCAAGAAACTGCCGTCCTATCCGGTCGTTCCAGTCACCCTTCTTGGCCGGCTCGCAGTGGATCAGCAACACAGAGGCCAGGGAGCTGGCGAATTCTTGTTGGTGGACGCGCTCCTGCGAGCGTACACGCAATCCTCGCAGATTGCCGCCGCGGCGGTTGTCGTGGATGCGATTGATGAACAGGCTGCACGCTTCTACCGGCATTTCGGGTTTGCGCCTTTTCCGGACAAGCCAACACGGCTTTTCATTCCGATGAAAACCGTTGCAGAACTGTTTCGTCGTGACTCGCCCTAGAGTTCGACAGATACCTCACCTGATAGTCTAAGAATCCGAATCAGTTCACGCTGAACCGGAGTACGCCCATCGTCCGTTCGCCCCCAAGCCTTGCCGAACCCCAGCACCCCACCGGTGCGACCGCCCAACCTCCCCCTTCTTCTCCCGAGGCGCTCAGGATGAGCGCAGGTCGGGCATCCGGGTTGTCCATTCTATCAGCCATCGAGGAGGTCCTATGCACCAGGCACCGGTCGCTCTCCATGCCAGTCGCACTGGCAAACCTGCGTCGACCCGCGCGTTCCTCCTCATCGAGCAGTTTCGGACCGCACTCCAAGACGAACTCCAGAGCCGTACCCCTCGGCAACGCCAGGAAACTATCTGCGTCCCACTCACAGACGGGCAACGGCAACACGTCACTGGGCGAACGCACTATTATCTTTTTCAATCCGAGCCGATTCCAGCCAACCTCATTGAAGACACGAATCCTTCCCTGGTCCTTATCAGCCAGCGCATTCCCTGCCGCATCGTCGGCTTTTCCTCAGACGGCCTCGCCCTGGCGTTCGAGGGCGAAGCCCCGGAGACGATCCCCTCGGCGCATCTCACCTTCGACTCAGTCCGCTTGCTGCAAGCCCTCGACAAACGTCTGCAATCCATCAGCCAGCAACCGGACGCCTTCGGAGCCGCCCTCGCTCTCAAGGCCTTTGATCCTGATGCCAACGCCACGATCACTGCTCTCAACCGCTTGCCGGAAGCCTCAGGCCTCAATCCCGAGCAGGCGCAGGCCTACATTAGTGCCCTCGAACGAGATCTTCTATTTGTCTTGGGCCCTCCTGGTACCGGGAAAACCGCCTTCATCACCGCCTTGAGCCAGGCCTTGTTGGCGCAGAAT
>JACOEF010000726.1 GCA_024998705.1 Nitrospira sp. | reverse complement strand
CCGTCCGCAAAAGTTAGAAAAACTCGAACATCCACGATCGCATACGATCGAACACTTTCCCCAATCCCTTGCCGTGACGGATGCCGGCAGCCTCCAAGTTGTCGGCATGTTGACGTGCATGCAACAACAGCCCGACACCGGTCGCGTGCATCGGATTGCTGACGATATCGCGCAATCCCCCGATGCCCGTCGGCATACCGCGGCGAGCCGGCAGATTCAGGCCTCGCTCCGCAGCATCCGGCATCCCTTCCAATAATGACGTCCCACCCGTGATCACCACGCCGGCGCCCAGCATGCCTTCATAGCCGGCGCGCACAATTTCGCGTTTGACCAGATCGAACATTTCTTCGACGCGCGGCTCGAGAATCTCCGCGATATCACGGCGCGTGAATTGCCTCGGCGGCCGATCGCCGACGGACGGCACTTCCACCATTTCATGGCCAAGCACCAGCTCGGTGCGGGCGATACCGTGTTGCACTTTGATTTTTTCCGCGTCGGTTTGCGAGGTCAGCAAGCCGATGGCCAGATCCTTC
The DNA here is from genome assembly GCA_024998705.1 of Nitrospira sp. Taxonomy (GTDB): domain Bacteria; phylum Nitrospirota; class Nitrospiria; order Nitrospirales; family Nitrospiraceae; genus Nitrospira_A. The sequence goes on along the minus strand of JACOEF010000726.1, from coordinate 1,777 downwards.
GTCAGATTCTGTCCGCCGATCGGAAGGACCGCCGTATGCCGAATACTGCCGTCGAGAAAGATCGCCAAGTCGGTCGTGCCGCCGCCCAGATCCACCATGGCGACCCCCAACTCCCGCTCTTCGGCACTCAGCACGGCTTCGCTCGAGGCGCGGGGCTGCAGAATAATGTCCACGACGTCGAGACCGGCCCGGTTCACACTCTTGATGATGTTCTGTGCCGACGTCACCGCGCCGGTGATGACATGGACGTTGACCTCCAGCCGGTTGCCGGACATGCCCAACGGCTCGCGCACGCCCTCCTGATCGTCCACCATGAATTCGCGCGGCAGCACGTGCAAGATCCGACGCTCGTGAGGAATCACGGCAAGGGTTCGCGCACTTTCGACCGCCCGGTTGATATCGTCGCGTGTCACTTCCTGCTTCTTGAGGGCCACCACGCCCTTGAGATTCTCCCCTGAAATATGGCTCCCCGCGATGCCCGTATAGACCGAGTTGATCTGCACGGCCGCCATGAGCTCCGCTTCCTCAACCGCTTTCTTGATCGACTCCACCGTACTCTCGATATTAACCACCACGCCCTTGCGAAGCCCGCGCGAGGGGCAGGAGCCGACACCGATGATATTCAGCGGGCCCTCCTCCGGCACTTCGGCGACAATCGCACAGATTTTGGTGGTCCCGATGTCGAGCCCGACCAGGATATGATCCCGCTTAGACACTCGGCTCACCCCCTTCCCCGAACAATGACGCGGTCGGCATAGCGAAGATCGATTTCATTCGCCCTGGCGCCCTCGCCGTCAAAGGCCACATCACGCAGTGCGGGCCGCATTTTGAGAAACCGATACCATTGCTGATTCATCGACGACTCACTGAATTGAAACGTCACGCCCTGAACCTCGACCACCAGGTTATTGAGATTGCCCACATTGATATCCGGACGTCCCCCGGTCGTCTGCCCGACCATGCGGGCCAAGGCCGCCCCGACTTGCACGGGACGACGATCATCCGGCTTTCCCTGCACCAGCCGCTTCCCGTCGACACCGGACAACATCGGCAAGGTCGGATCATCCGCCGATCCGAGATGCGCCAGCAGGAACCCGTCCGAATCGACCAGGAGGTTCTCCGCCACCGTGCGTACCACGACCGCGGGTTCCCGCTCGACGATATCGATATGAATCTCGTGCAACGGCTTCAGCTCGACCTTCGCGTCCTTGATCCAAGGATGCGTCTTGATCCGGTCGGCCAGCCAGGACGGGTTAATCGAGTAGAGCGCGGTATCTGGCTTCAACGCCAGTCTTCCGATCACCTCTTTCCTCGTCACATGATGTAATCCGCTCACCGACACGGAGCGCACCAGAAACCATTCCCGCGTCAGAGGCCCCACTTCACGTGCCAGGACAAAGAGCCCAGAACAGCCGCCGACCAGAACGGTCACCGTCGCAACCACCCGTAAGGAGATCACCAGGCCCCGCCCCAATCTGCACCAATACCCGCCCGTCTCATCCGTCCGATGGCGACCCGGCGCGGATTCCGACCGGGCATTCGCCCGAGGATTCACTTTCACCGGTCGTACCTTGCGCCACCGCAACGACATCGCTACCTCACGGCTCGAAATGATCCGACTCCGGCTCGCCGAAGCGCGGACTGGAGAATCCGTTCCGTCAATGCGTCGTACGACAATCCGGCCTTCCCCGCCGCCATGGGCAGCAGGCTCGTCTCCGTCATTCCAGGCACCGTGTTGATCTCAAGGACAAAGGGCTTTCCCTTGGGCGTAATTCGG
>JACOEF010000548.1 GCA_024998705.1 Nitrospira sp. | reverse complement strand
TGGGAGGGTCAAGTCGAAGTGTGCCTTTAGCGAGTTGAGCAAAAAGGTGGGACTCACGGGCCAGTTGTTTCGGATCTCCCTGGTGAAGGTGCGCGAGACAGTCCTTCAGAAATTGCGAGGTGAAGGGATCTCGCAGTAAGGCGGTTTCAACCAGGTGAGGGTCTTCGAGCGCAATGCGACACAGGTGTTCGAGATGCATAGTCTCCGTAATCTACAATCCTGTCTCTGTATTACAGGACAACTATGCATCGATGCGGACACGATGATGCGAGGGCGTGTAGGAGTGTTGCACCCATCGACGTGGGATGCGGGGGATTAGCGCGTCGCTTGCGAGGTCTGTGTCCGTTGGAAGTGCGTGAGGCGATCCTTCAGCAGGACGCCGAGAAAGAGGCTCCACCCGATGAAGTTGAAGCCAATCAGAACTGCGGTGTCGAGATCACAATGTAGATCCATTGCGTCCTTCCAAATACCACGCGGTGAGAAAGAAGGCTAGACCAGCCGAAACCGCTAACACCAGTTTATACCAGACCCCGTTAAATGTCACCAATGGGACAAACACCCCGAACAGGGCGATGCCCTTGCTCAGATCGTAGATGGTTCGGATCCCGCTGTCGATCTGATTGG
>JACOEF010000725.1 GCA_024998705.1 Nitrospira sp. | reverse complement strand
CCGCCAAACGACTGGACACTCACTGGCGAGAATTACAGACGTTGCGCGAACGGCACCAGATGCTCCACAGCGATGAACGCCGTCTGCGTGGACTCCTCACCGAACGCGCAACGACCATCCAAGAACTTGAAGGCGAGCTTCGAGCCTTCAATGCCAGTCCTGCGTTCCGTCGGCTCTTCGAGCACGGCAACAAAACACGGATCGTCAACGACCTTGCGTGTTTCCGAGACTACCAGGCTGCGGACGAAATCACGCTCCGGTCCCTGCAATCTCAAGTGCTCCACTCACAGGTCCGGATCGACACCCTCAATCGCGTCATGGAGCAATTCCGACAGGACCACCAATTGCCGGATGCCCCGTGGTCACCCGAACAACTCTGCGCCCTCCATGAGGCCATGCAGGGCATCCGACATGATCTACAAGGAACCCTCGATCGCCTTGAGAACGAGATCGCTCAGATTGAACAGGCCCTCGTGCGCCGCAGCAAGATCGTCGCGACGACCCTGACTCGGACCT
>JACOEF010000076.1 GCA_024998705.1 Nitrospira sp. | reverse complement strand
CACCTATTTCTTTGTTGTCACAGCCTACGATACGACTGGAAACGAAAGCTCGCCATCAGGAGAGCTGAGCAAGAGTCTGTTTTGAAAATATCTATGTAGGACAGGCTTGACCGTTCTTCCCTCAAGCCTGTATAACGGGCGCTACACCTTTGAGCCCGCTTCGAAGGAACCTCTCTTCGAGCGGGCTCAAAAAATGTCCCATGCGCCCGTAGCTCAATGGATAGAGCATCTGACTACGGATCAGAAGGCTACAGGTTCAAGTCCTGTCGGGCGCACCACTTCAGTAGGCACTACGAACGCCGAATGCCGCCGATTTTACGCTTGACGCGGCAACAAGGGTTCGCAGCAATTCTGACTTCGATCCCATGATTCGAACCTCGTCATCCGCCACCTCGACGTGAGGCGCCAGGACGCGCAGATGATCCCGGCGATAGCCGACGTTTTCCCACCGTATTCGTTCACAAGCCCTCTGGGCGAACGTTTCTATCCTGTCAAGACTGACGGTCTGATTGCCTGAGCTTTCAAGCGCACGCTGCGTCCGCTCGGCATCGGCCTTGGCCTGTTCGCCCAATGCCTTGAGCCCGGCCAGGCGCTCCTTCATGACCGAATCGTCCTTATCGACCATGCGGGATTCGATGGCGTCAAAGAGACGGCCGATCCGCTCGACCGTCTCGGTGATTCGCCGATTGAGTTCGGCCAAGTGTTCCCGGCAGCGTTCTGTGCGTTCTTCTCGGCGGTCAATGACCCTAAGAATGATGATTTCCAGTTGCTGAGGACGAAGCAAACGATCCTCAATATCATGGGCAGGCGCGACCATCTTATCGTCGATCATGATCGTGCGGCCCTCGCAGCCGGTCCTGCCCTGCCGCGCCTTACAGGTAGATCGATCCCGATCTCAGTATGAGCAAGAATACAGTAGTTGATATCGTACAAGGTGCGCGGGGGGATAACTTCGTTGTCGGTCGCTGCCGTGCTCGCGTATTCCCGACAGCAGGCAGGTGCAGAATAAAACTAGGGAGGTAGTTCTGTGCACAAGCGCTGATTTTCGATCCGCTTGATCGTAGCCTGGCGTTCCTGCCCTTGCGGCTCGAGCTTCAGGATCTTTTCCTGAGCATACGGCCGAGCCGCCTCGCTCAGTCCATTAAGTAGGGATACATGGAGTGGCAGCGCGACCAAGGTGCCATCTCCGCTGACTCCCCCCAAGAAACCGGAATCACTCTCGCCACAACAACATCCTCAGTTCGATATGCCTCTTTTGGCGGGATACGTCTTGCCCTCAAATACCGTGCACCAGATCTTGATGTCGCGCAGCCCTTTCACACCCTCCTCATAGGGATCTTTGTCGAGTACGGCAAAGTCGGCCAGCTTACCGGCTTCGATACTGCCTAACTCGGTTTCCACGCCAATCACGTAGGCGGCGTCGATGGTTACGGCGCGAATCGCCTCGTCCAGCGTCAGACGCTCGCTGGGAGTGAATACCTTGCCCGTTATGGTTTCCCGCGAGGCGGCGCACCAGGCCAGGAACAACGGCTCGGCGGGAGCCATCGGAAAATCTGAGTGCAGCCCCACATTCACATTGCGCCTGACCAGCCCGCCCAGCGGCGCAATGCGAGCGGCGCGATCGGTGCCCAGACCGGTTGCCGCGTAGCGGTCGCCCAAGTCATAGAGGTAGAAGGGATTGGCAGAGACCTGGGCACCCAGCTTGGCAATCCGCCGCGAGGTGCCGTCGTCTGCGTAGCCGTAGTGTTCAACCGTAAAGCGGTGATCCACCCGCGGCTTCTCATCCTGCAGTTTCTGCAGGGTGTCGAGCACCATCTTGGCACCGGCATCGCCATTGGTATGGACATGGATTTGGTAACCCGCATTCCAGTAGCTGCCGGCGAATTCCGTGAACGGACCGGGCGGGGTGATCCACTCCCCGTGATGGCCATCGATATAGCCCGGGGCACTGATCTGCATGGCCTGCGAGAACATGGCGCCATCGGCAAACAGTTTGATGCCATTGTTGAAAATCAGATGATTGGTGTTGTGCGCCGTCAATTGGCCTACCAATTTCATCGCCGCCTCAGGGCTCTTGAGGGCAATGCTGAGCTTGTAGACGTCGGGCGTCAGGCGCACCCTCACCGGTGAGTCGGGCGTATCCATGGTGCGCTTGAGTGCCGCCATTTCCAGATCCCAATTGGTGCTGCCAGTGGCCAAATCGGCCACAGTCGTGACGCCGTTGTAGGTCAAATAGTCACGCGTCTTCAGATAGGCCGGATCAACCGTGACGGGGTCGAGAAGGGTGTCAGCCAAGTAAGGCAGCACTACGCTGAACAGGCCGTCTTCCCAGAAGTGGCTCTTCGTCCAATCAATCTGCGGATGCTCTTTGAACTTGCTTTCGTCCAAGCCCTTGGCCTTCAAAGCCACCAACATGGGCGTATTGATGTAGGCCTCATGCAAGGAGCGCTGCAGCACAAGAATGGGCACATCCTTGGAGATGCTGTCCAGCACCTCGCGCGAAAGCTCGCCGTGCGTATCGGCGCTGAAGCCCCAGGTCATGAAGATCGGTGCGTCTTTTTTGCGGGCGGCAAAGGCCGCCTCGAGGGCATCTCGATAGGCTTTTTCGCCAATGGTCGCGGGGGTCTGGCGGCCCATCACATTCCAGGGTTCCGGGGTGATCCAGACGTTCTGGAAGGCGATGGCGCCGAGCATGGGGTGCATGTGCGGGTCGATCAAGCCCGGCATCAGTACCTTGTCCTTGAACTGGGTGTCGATCTTATGCGGATGCCCCTTCAACCAAGGTTCCAGATCGACGAGCGAGCCCACGCTCAGGATCTCCCGACCCCGGGTCGCCACGGCTGTCGCCGTTGGGCGAGTTGGGTCCATCGTGATGATCTTCTTGGCGATGAAGACGACGATCTCGCCAGGTTGGTCCTGCGCTGTGACCGGGGACACCAGAGCCAAGGAAAGCAATACGCCAACAACCGCTCTTCTTGCCAAGTTCAGTGATCGTTTCATGTTTCACTCTTATGAGCTTACATCCGCCGATCGATCGATCTTTTAAGGATGGTTTTAAGTTAACACGCACCCACCATCAGCAATGTCGATCGCAGGCCAAGCGGT
>JACOEF010000724.1 GCA_024998705.1 Nitrospira sp. | reverse complement strand
TGACGCTCCGGTGACCTTCACATCGAGGAACATGGGATTGTCGATTTTGTCTGAGGGGGCATCCGAATGAATGGCGAGGGAGAAACAAAGCATATGGCCATGTCCGGTGTTGTACTGCATCATTTCTGGTGGATGGGTCAGTCTTCCGGAATACAAACTGAAGTTCAAATCGCGCTTGCCTGACATATTTGCTCCTTCGGTGGGAGTTGACATCCTTCCTGGTTTGAATGCCAGGAATTCCCTCGCGTCTGAACTGATCACCGAGAGGGGTTCGCACTTCGACGCCAGGTGGCTCGTCGTCCTGGAAGACGGCGAGTACTTCTCCCAGCTCCATGCGCTGACACGGTCTGTCCAACCGCCAAGATATTCTGTGCGGCGTTGATATCCCGATCATGGGCGGTCCCGCACGATGGACACGACCATGCACGAATCGTCAAAGGCAATTTACCGACGACGTGCCCGCAGCCCGAGCACGTCTTGCTCGACGGGAAAAACCGATCGATTGTGACGACCTCCTTTCCGTATCGTGACGCCTTCGCTTCGATCAAGCGACAGGCTGAACCGATCGCTGCATCGCTCAATGCGCGAGCCAGGTGGTGGTTTTTCACCAGGCCGCGGATGTGGAGATTTTCCAAGTAGATCCGGTCGAACCGTTTCACTAGATTGGTGGAGAACTTGTGTAAAGTATCCCATCGCGCGTTTCGAATGCGTTCATGCAGCAATGCCAGCCGTTGCAGTGCCACACTCCGCCGCCGGCTGCCTTTCTGCTTCCGTGAAACACGCCGTTGCAACAGAGTCAGCCTGTGCTGGCGTCGTTCAGCGTGATGTGGATTGTCGATCTTCTCGCCGTTGCTCAGCGTTGCGAAAGACGTCAAGCCAAAATCAACGCCGACAGCCTCGCCGGACTTGGGCCAGTCTAGGGGCTCTATCTCCACGACCAGTGAAACAAAGTACTTGCCGGTCGTGGTTTTGATGATTCGGACTGAGGAGGGCATCGGCAGGTAGTCGCGTGTCCAGCGTATGTGCAGTCTGCCTATTTTCGCAACGGTAAGGGTCTTGGTGAGTGGATCAAACCGAAAGCCACGATGTGTATAGTTAGCTGACTGACGCCTGGATTTTTGCTTGAATGTCGGATGAGCCGCACGGTGCTCGAAGAAATTCACGAAGGCTATCTGGAGATCGCGCAAGCTCTGCTGCAGTGGTACGCTGCTCACCTCCCGAAGCCACGCAGTCTCGGGGTGACCTTTGAGTTGCGTCAGCCGCGCATCAGTTTCAGCATAGCCAATCCTGCGTCGATGCTGCACGAGCCCGTCACGACGGAGCGCCAGGGCCCAGTTCCAGACATACCGGACGCAGCCAAATGTTCGCGCCAACTGGAATACTTGTTCTTCCGTCGGGTAGGCACGAAAGGTCCAGCGTTGCTTCATGCAGACTCACCTCGAGAATATGTGTATGTCGTTAAGAAGCCTGAAGAGCCGTCTTCCACGTCCTTAAGGGCAGGGCCTCCGTGCCATGAACGAGGAAGTAAGTAGAGGCTGCCACGTAAGACCATGACGTCTTCCCCTCTGCCCGCGGAGCGGGCCACGTGTTGAGGAGAAGCTGTCTGGCCTAGGAACATCGGAGCGCGTCGATTCTGATCAACGCGGTGCGTCTGAGCTGGGGGTGCAGGCACGAAGGAACCCGGGTGGACGTGGTCCACTGCGAGAAGAAGATGTCGAACCACGCCATCCGATGGGCAGGGTCAGCAATCGCCGCGATCTGGACATAGCATGCGCGGACGA
>JACOEF010000183.1 GCA_024998705.1 Nitrospira sp. | reverse complement strand
TCGTCCCGGAGCATCATCAACACCCGCGATGAGCCCCACGCCGACGCGGAGAAGTATCGGCGACTGCACATCATCGTGGGCGACTCCAACATGTCGGAGTATGCGACGTATTTGAAAGTCGGTACCGCCACGTTGGTGCTCTCGATGATCGAAGCCGGGTATTCCGTCAGCGGGATGGAACTTGAAGATCCGGTGAAAGCCATCCGTGAAATTTCGCGCGATCCGACCCTTGGTAAGAAGGTCAAGCTGGACGACGGCAGGCAGATGACCGCCATCGAGATCCAACGGGTCTACGTCAAGCGTGCGAAAGAGTTTCTGGCGGACCAGACACATGACCCGGTGCTGGATGATGTGTGGGAGAAGTGGGTGTCGGTGTTGGATCGTCTGGAAGAGGATCCCATGCAACTCGTGCACGAGGTTGATTGGGTGATGAAAAAGCATCTCATTCAATCGTATACGGATAAGAAAGATTGCGGGTGGGATGACCCTCGAGTCTTTTTGTTGGATTTGCAATTTCATGACGTGAAACGAACGCGAGGCCTGTATTATTTAATGGAGAATCGGGGGATGGCCGTGCGAGTGGTGGAGGAGGAAGCGGTGCAACGGGCGATGTCCGTGCCGCCTCAGACCACGCGCGCCAAAGTGCGTGGCGACTTTATCCGGTTCGCACGGGCCAAGAATCGTTCGTACACCGTGGATTGGACGTATCTGAAGTTGAACGGGTACTGGGAAGAGACGATCCTCTGTATGGACCCATTCAGTGCGGTGAATCGGCGAGTCGAGGAATTGTTGTCGCAGGTCTCGGGCGCGCGATTGTATCGATGAGGCAGGCTAACGGGCAGAGACGAGAGAAGACCATGTCGTTCCTGGATCGCTTTCTCATCATTTCCGTGGTGCTGCTCACGAGTGTGTTTCCCGTCGAGCTGTTTCCAAACACGGGGCCGGCGCCTCGCGGAGGGGACGGTCAGTTTACCGGTAAGCAGGGGCAGGTGATCCTCATCAACGTGCCGGACATCAAGGATGCCACCAGCGTCAAAGCTGGGTTTCTCGGGCGTAAGCTGACACTCTTTCCGAATCCGACTGCAGGTGGCGGCGCCGGGTATGTCGGATTACTAGGGATCGATCTCCAGGATGAGCCGGGAGCGCACGAACTGACCGTCGATGTGCAGCTGGGAGAGAAGATGCGTCATCTCTCCTACCAAGTGCTGGTGTTAAAGGAAAAGTTCTCCGTCGAGCATCTGACGCTGCCCAAAGATAAAGTCGATCTCGATGAGAAAGCCGCCGCGCGTTGGAAGGCCGAACAGGAACAGGTTCGGAAGGCCCTGGCCGAAGAGTCCGCCATGCGGCTTTGGCAGACGGGGTTTATCGAACCGGTCCACGGCAAGCGCACAGGGATCTTCGGGAGTGTCCGTATTATGAACGGTCAGGCCAGAAACCCGCACAACGGAGAAGATATCGGCGCGCCGATGGGTACCGACGTGATGGCCAGCAACGATGGAGTGGTACGGCTTGTCGTGGATCACATCTTTTCCGGCCGTGGCATCTTCGTGGATCACGGCCTTGGCCTGTATTCGATGTATTTTCACCTCTCCGACGTACTGGTGAAAGAAGGCGACCTCATCAAGGCCGGACAGGTCATCGGCAAAGTCGGCGCGACCGGTCGAGCCACCGGTCCACATCTCCATTGGGGCATGAAGGTCAACGGCGCGCGGGTGAATCCGTATGCATTGCTGGAATTGCCGTTTTCACAGAATCCCGCTGCTGTGCGGCCGGCGTTGGCTTCGCCGATGGTGTCCCCCCAAACAGAACCAAGCCCTACCGCAGTCGGTGGTGATACACGATAATGTGATACCGTTCTGACGCACCGCCTGCCTCCCCCCCTCCGGATAAGCCGTAGGAGTCGCGAGGCCTGTTCCTTAGCTCTGATTCTGCAACCTTGAATCAAGCGCCGTGCCTACCGCCTTTACCAGTGAGTCGGGGGTATAGGGCTTGGGAAGGAACGCTGTGTGTGGATCAAGATTTTCCGGCACCGCTTCCTCGCGGTTTGAATAACCGGAGGTGAGGATAATCTTGATGTCCGGTTGCAGCGTCCTGAGTTCGTCGGCAAGTTGTAATCCGCGCATGCCGGGCATCACCATATCGGTGATCAAGAGTGAGATGGTGCCTCCCCGCTGTTGAACGATCTGCAGGGCTTCCTCACCCGTTCGAGCAACCAGGACCGTATGATGCTGCGCAGCCAACACTGTATGTGCCAAGCTGCGAACCATGTCATTGTCCTCAACCAGAAGAATGGTTTCTGATTGCTCGATGGTGGTCTTGGATTGAACTACCGGTCGTGGCGGGTCGGACTCCTCGGCGATGCGAGGCAGATAAATTGTGAAGGTGGTGCCGCAGCCAGGCGTGCTTTCTATCCCCACTGTCCCTCCACTCTGCCGGACGATTCCGTAGACCGTGGATAACCCAAGACCGGTGCCTTTGCCCAGTACCTTCGTGGTGAAAAACGGTTCAAATACATGTGCCACCGTATCGGCATCCATCCCGCATCCTGTGTCCCGGACAGCGAGCATGACGTACGAACCGGGAATAAGGGGGTTGGGCCACATCGGATCGGAGCGAGCAATCACGACCGCTTTGGTTTCGATCTCCAGGCATCCGCCTTGCGGCATGGCATCGCGAGCATTGACCACGAGATTCATCAGCACCTGCTCGATTTGTCCGGGATCCGCCTTGATTCGCCCCAGCGTAGGATCCAGAGTGAGGACGAGGTGCACGTCTTCGCCGATGACACGCTTCATCAGCTCGACAATATCGGTCACGCGGTCATTGAGGTTGAGCGGTTGGCGTTCGACAATCTGGTGCCGCGTGAAGGCCAGCAATTGCCGCGTCAGGGCGGTGGCTTTATTGCCGGCTTCCTTGATTTGTGCCATCCCACGCTGCGCCCGAATGGTTTGTCCCGGCTCATCCGTCAAGAGCTCGGCCCAGCTGTTGATAATCGTCAGCAAATTGTTGAAGTCGTGTGCAATCCCTCCGGCCATGCGCCCCAGGGCTTCCATTTTTTGCGCTTGGCGAACCTGTCGTTCGAGATCCTTTCGATGAAGAAATTGGGTGATCATGGCGCCTAACTCACACACCTGTTCCAATCGCGAGGAACTCGGGCGCAGCCGTTCATAGGTGAGAAACTCCATGATGCCCAGGATCCCTTTCCCCGCATCGATCGGGAATGCGATCCCTCCGTGGAGGTCGGCTTCTTGCGCCGCATGGAGTGCCGGGAAATCAGCTTCGTTGAGTATATCCGTGCAGAGAGTGGCTTTCCTCGTTTTCCAGACCTGTCCGGCCAGCCCGGCTCCTTGCCGTAAGGCAAGGCCCTGATAGATCTGGGAGAAGTGCTCTGCGGGGAGGCCTGCCTGGTGCCACAGGGCATTGCAGTGCAACGTTTTGTCGTGTGAGTTGACCAGCCACAATGCGCCCAGTGTCCAACCTTGGAGCTCGCACATGATGCGAAGGATCTTGGACGCCGCTTCATTGAGCGAGGCGGATTCTTCGAGCGCGAGGCCGACGGAGAGTTGAACGGCATGCATCGTTTCGGCTTGTCGGCGTTCAGTGATGTCGGCCTTGGCGCCGATCATGCGATAGGGCTTGCGCGCGTGGTCGCGGAGCACATACCCGTGATCGATCAGGTACGCATAGGTGCCGTCGACCCGACGAAATCGATATTCTGCCGTCCACAAGTGTTGATCCGACTGAAGTACTTGGGCAAGGTTGGTGATGACCGAGGCCCGGTCCTCAGGATGAATCTGGTCGACCCAGGGAATCTGTCCGTGCCGAAGATCCTCAGGGGC
>JACOEF010000465.1 GCA_024998705.1 Nitrospira sp. | reverse complement strand
GTATAGAGGGAGTGAGTTTTCGCTATGCTTGGCGCGTTTGTCTTAGATGAGGGGCGGGTCATCCAGGCCCGGATCGACAGCAGGACAGATCTGACCCGAAAAGACTTGATTTGGGTGGATTTGGCCTATCCGAGCCAGCAAGAGCGCGAGCTGGTGCAGTCTGTCTTTCCGCTCGAACTTCCCGAAGACGAAGAATTGCAGGATCTGGAGGCCAGTGCGCGGTATTACCAGGATCAACATGGCGTGCACATTCGTTCGACGTTCGTCCAGGCAGTCGAGGATACGGCGGCGATTGTCACGATGTCCTTCAGTCTGCATCAAGGACGATTGTTAACCGTGCACGATGATGATTTGAGCGTCTTAAGGCTGTTTCGAATGCAAGCGCGATCAGGGCGACGGATGGTCAGTGATGCAGGGGACATATTGCTCGGTTGTTATGAACTCGGCGTGGAGCGGGACGCGGATGTCTTAGAGCACATTTATGGAGCCTTGGATGAAGTCGGAGCCGTAGTTCTAAACAGGAAGGAACAGATCACGTCTCGAGTCATGCGCGATAACGTTGAGCGGATTGCCGCACAAGAGGATCTGAATTCGAAAGTGCGGCTGGATTTAATCGACAACAGGAGGGCCCTCTCCTTTTTGCTGCGGAGTCGTGTGCTGTCACCTGAACAAACGCAACGAGTCAAAGGCGTGTTGCGCGACATCGACTCCTTGACCGGGCACACGGGATTTATTTTTGACAAGATAAATTTCTTGATGGATGCCTTATTAGGCATGATCAACCTGGAGCAGAACAAAATTATCAAGATTTTCTCCATCGTGGCGGTGGTCTTTCTTCCCCCCACCCTGGTGGCCAGTATCTATGGAATGAATTTTGAGAATATGCCGGAAATAAAATGGGTATGGGGCTATCCTGCGGCCCTTTTCTTCATGCTGATCGCCGGTGCCGCCCCTTATGTGTATTTCAGAAAGAAGGGCTGGCTGGACTGACGCCGGGGGGCCACTTGATGCAAGGTCTGGGTAGAGTGCGCGCCACCAACGCCACCAGCTGAATGGAGAGTCCACGCATTGACTGATCGTCAGTCGGAATACCAATAAAGCAAAGGGGGATGAAGATGAAAGCCGATAAGGTCGTCGCGACTCTGCCGACCCGCTCTGCCTCGAACTGCTTGCATCGTCGTGTGCTCGAAAATATCTGTGATTCTCACAGCAGCCAAGCCGATACCTTACGGTGCTGTGAATGTGGCGCCTTTGTGGTCGTTCACACGCAACATTCTGAACTTTCATGATGGTTGGTTGACCGGGACCGGATTTCTCCTCCGGCGACCTATCCGGTCTTCTGTTCATGGGAAGTGTCTTCATTGCTGCTTGTCCGACGAAGAAGTTCACGACCTCTCCAGTCAGGCCCCTTCGCAGGCCTTCGCGTTTCGTCAGAAATCGGATGATGGGGAGGAGTGTACAGGCGGAGAATGTTATATGAGGGTGCCTTCGTGACCAGCAATCGCCGTTCAGCGACAGATCCGCAGAAGAGTCCGCTCGCCCGGAAGCTTGAGATCCTCTACTCGGAGATCCTGGACCGAGTGGGGTCGGCCGACTCTGACTTCCGGTCATGCAATCCTGACAGCGCCTGCAGCCGTGACAATTTGCTCGCCTATCTCGCGCTGCGCGACCATGATGTGCAAGACCTGCAGTTTGAGTTAGCCGATCGCGGCCTCTCTTCTTTGGGAGGCCTCGAAGGAAGTGTCATGGCCAGCTTGCAACACGTCATGGGCGAGGTCGGTACTTCCACCTGCTTTGATAAGGAGAACCATTGACTGGCACAGGCCGGCGTCATGCTTTGGTATCGAGCCCAAGCGCACGAGGAGGTGTGGCAGTTCAACCTTCCTCGATTGGCGTGGTGGCAGGTTCGGTCGTTGCTCTGCTCTGGAGGGGCGACGGGTGAGGTGTGTTCTCTATGAGCTCGAAATCGAGCTCGCTGGGGTACTGATACGGATCTTCGACGGATAGCAACAGTCTTGCGTGAGGCATGGGCCCAAGATTGGCCGGATGCAGACGACACCTTCACACGCTGTCCCCTTCCTGATCGATTCCCTGCAGTCGAAGAGTGAGCAGCCGATGCAAGCGGAACCAAGCGTCTTGGGCGCAGCGCAGGCGTTACGCAAAATGCCGGAAAAGCCAAAACAGCGATCCGGACAGGATGATGGACGCCGGGAGGGTCATGACCCAGGCGAGTGCGAGATTCCGGACCGTGTGCCACTGCAAACCCGACCGATTGGCCGCCATGGTGCCTGCCACTCCGGAGGAGAGTACGTGTGTCGTGCTCACCGGTAAACCGAAGAGGTCCGCTGCGCCGATGGTCGTCATGGCAACCAATTCCGCGCTGGCGCCCTGACCGTAGGACAGGTGCGTTTTTCCGATCTTCTCTCCGACGGTCACCACAATGCGTTTCCATCCGATCATGGTGCCCAGCCCCAGCGCGATAGCCACGGCAGCTTTGACCCATACAGGGATGTATTTGGTGGCATCATCCAGCATGGTTTTATAGTGGAGCAAAGTGTCCCTGTCCGATTTTGAAAAGGCCGGTTCGCGGGTTTTGTCCATCCAACGCAGAGATTCACCTAGCAGGTACATGTCGTTGCGCACATTGGAAGTCTGTTCCGTCGGTATCTGGGCGACGGTGGCATAGGAGGCAATCTGTGTGCGAACAATGCCGCTTAACGCGCGAAGAGCCGGTAATGTGTCGGGGCGAACCTCGTGGGTGCGAAGGTACTCTGCGACGGTCTGCCGCGGGTCCGTCGGGGTGATGGTTGTCTTGCTGTAGCGCTGGAATACGGCTTCCGATTTGCTCGACGCCTCCAAGAAGGCAGGTGTGTATGAAATGTCCACGGTGCGGTTGAGCGCATAGACGGTGGGCACGGTTCCGATGAGGATCAACATGATGAGCCCCATGCCCTTTTGCCCGTCATTGGACCCGTGGGCAAAGCTGACACCCGTGCAGGTGAGAATCAGCAAACCCCGTATCCACAGGGGTGGTGGTGTCTTGTCGCGCGGCGGTTTGTACAGCTTCTCGACGGGGACGGCCTTCATGGCGATCAAGAGGAGGAACGCGGCGGCAGAGAATCCGATCAGCGGGGAAAATAAAAGGGACTTGCCGACGCTGAGGGCCTGGGTCCAATCGACGCCGCTGGTATTCGTGCCGCCCGCCGCCATCAGCTGGTTGGTGAAGCCGACGCCGATCACGGAGCCGATCAGTGCATGCGAACTGGAAGAAGGCAGGCCTAAATACCAGCTCCCCAGGTTCCAAAGAATGGCGGCGATCAGCAGCGCAAAGACCATCGCGAACCCGGCCCCGGCGCTCACCTGCAGAATCAGCTCGACCGGCAGCAGGGCGACGATTCCGAACGCGACGGCCCCGGATGCGAGCATGACGCCGATAAAGTTCCACATGCCGGACCAGGCCACGGCGAGATGCGGCGGCATGGAATGCGTATAGATGACGGTCGCGACGGCGTTCGTCGTGTCGTGAAACCCGTTGACGAATTCAAAACCCAGCGCGATCAGGAGTGCAAATCCGAGCAGAACGAACGGCCAGACCGAAGAGCTGCGAGCGTCGGACAAGTCTGAGGTCAACTCGCCGGCGACATAGATCCCGCCGATGGTGAGCAAGAGCAGGATGAGGAAAAGGCCGATT
The DNA here is from genome assembly GCA_024998705.1 of Nitrospira sp. GTDB lineage: Bacteria > Nitrospirota > Nitrospiria > Nitrospirales > Nitrospiraceae > Nitrospira_A. The sequence goes on along the minus strand of JACOEF010000465.1, from coordinate 409 downwards.
TGCGACGTGCCCCCTTCAAGGGTCGGCTCGAATGAATCCACGACGGCGGTTTCCACGGGGGGCGGTGTCATGCATGGTTCCTTTCTGCGGAGAGCCGATGCCAAACCGGTAATGGCCTGACAGCCTGGCAGGGCGTGGTTACATGTCGCTGCAAGCCGGATTAAGATCGGGTTAACTGTGGAAGACGGACACTCGCCTCCAGGCAGGGGTTTGTTTTATCATCCGACGAGAGAGAGCCGGAGGGACGATGGACGCGAAGCGCATGAGGCTAGGGGTTTTGATCGGTGCGATCATGCTGGTTGGCTGGGGGACCGGGTGTGGCAGTTCGGCGAAACTCATGTCCGGACTCAGCATCGAGGAATTGAAGCCGGTGCCGGGCATCTTGCCCAGCGCGAGGTTGATCAGGGGC
>JACOEF010000138.1 GCA_024998705.1 Nitrospira sp. | reverse complement strand
TAGCCACTTGGGTACGGCGCCACGGATCGGATTATAGAAGGGGGAGCTTCAGGAACTCAACCGCGAAGAGTAGAGAAACGCAGGAATCTTCTGAACGAACCTCTCAGCAAGAACAGCACGACCAGCTAATGTTTCGTCGGAAGCACTGGAATATCTCGAACGATGGTCGAATGTTCATCCGCCGCATGACCGATCAACTCCCAACCAGGCTCCGTCTGACCATCTGGTGCAGCGGCTCCTGCGTGGGATACTCCGGCTGTCTCGGCTTCCTTTTCCTTGGCCAGCAGCTCGACCTCATGAATCAACGTGTCCATGAGTTCTTCAAGCGGCACTTTCCGCATCAACTTGCCCTTCTTAAAGAGAATACCCTTGCCTTCACCGCCGGCGATGCCGATGTCCGCTTCTTTGCCTTCTCCGATGCCGTTCACCACACAGCCCAGCACCGAGACGTTCAGCGGCGTCTTGATATGGCCAAGCTTCTTTTCCAGCTCATTCGCCATGCGCACCACATCGATTTCGACCCGGCCGCAGGTCGGACACGCGATCACATTGATGCCACGATGGCGCAACTCCAGCGACTTGAGAATCTCAAACCCGACTTTGACTTCCTCCACCGGATCAGCCGCCAACGACACCCGCAAGGTATCACCGATGCCCTGGGAGAGTAGCCATCCGAGCCCGATTGCAGACTTGACCGCACCCGTCATGGCCGTACCGGCTTCCGTGATCCCGATATGCAAGGGATAGTTCGACTGGGTGGAAACAAGTAGTAGGCGTCGATGGCATGATGCACGTCAGAGGCCTTGAGCGACACCTTCATATTGGTGAAGCCTTCATCTTCCAACGCATGTACTGCGTTCAAGGCCGATTCCGACAGGGCTTCCGGGGAGGGCCAGCCGTATTTATCTAATAACGGGCGCTCCAGCGAGCCTCCGTTCACGCCGACGCGTAACAGAATGCCCCGCTCATTCACCGCTTTAATCACGTCCTGCACCTTCCACCAGGCGCCGATGTTGCCAGGATTGATGCGGACGCAATCGACGACTTCAGCGGCCTTGAGCGCGAGACGATGGTCGAAATGAATATCCGCGATCAACGGGACCGTCATGGCGGCTTTGATCTGCGGAAGCGCGGCGGCGGCCTCGTCATCAGGGACGGCGACTCGAATGATTTCACATCCGGCCTCTTCCAGCTGACGAATCTGGGCCACCGTGGCCGCTACGTCGCGCGTGTCTGTCGAGCACATCGACTGGACTGAAATCGGCGCATCTCCGCCGATCTTTACCGATCCCGCCTGAATCTGCCGCGTCTTTTTTCTGGTGATATGCATCCGCGCCCCAACTGGTGTCCTGTTTAGCTGCGCTCCACCGTCAACTAGCTGCCCTGCTCATCACCGTGGGGAAGACTGCCCACCAGCGACGCCAAACGAGCGGCATCATCCGTGGCCACACCGGCTCCGAACAAAGCCTTCACGCTGTTGTAAATTCCATCTGCCGTCAGGCCATACCGTTCGCGCAGGAGGTCTTGCGGGCCCTGCTCGATGTACCAATCGGGCAGTCCGATTATCTTCGTTCTCAGGTTCGTGACACCTTCTTCGGAGAGGGCCTCCAAGACGGCGGAACCGAACCCACCCATCTTGCACCCCTCTTCGACGGTCACCAAGCAGCGCACCTTCTTCGCCGTCTTGATAATCAGCTCTGTGTCCAGAGGCTTCACAAAACGGGCGTTGACCACCGCAGCGGAGATACCCTCCTGTGCCAACCGTTCGGCCGCCTTCATGGCGGGCCACACGGTCACTCCGATCGCCACAATGGCCACATCCGTCCCTTCTCGGAGCAACTCGCCCTTGCCGATCGGCAGCGCGGTCGGTTCAGGGTCCATCGGCACCCCGAGACTCACACCGCGCGCATAACGCACCGAGGCGGGCCCATCGTAACTGACACACGTTTTCATCATGTGCTGCAGCTCATTCTCATCCTTGGGTGCTGCCACGACCATGTTCGGCACATGCCGGAGAAAGGCAAAATCAAACGCGCCGTGGTGTGTCGTACCGTCATCAGCCACAAGACCGCCTCGGTCGATGCAGAAGGTCACGGGCAAGTTTTGGGTAGCCACATCGTGCACCACCTGGTCATAGGCCCGCTGCAAGAAGGTGGAGTAGAGCGCAACCACCGGCTTCATGCCCTGCGTCGCCATCCCGGCGGCAAATGTGACGGCATGCTGCTCGGCGATCCCCACGTCATAAATCCGATCCGGGAACACTTTCTCAAACGCATTGAGACCCGTGCCTTCGCACATGGCAGCGGTAATGGCCACGACCCGTTTATCCTGGTGGGCGACCTTGATCAAAGCATCAACCGCCATGCTTGTATAGCTGGGCCGCGATGCTTTTTTGGCCGGCACACCCGTTTCACGCACAAACGGCGGACAGGCATGGAACCAGACCGGATTATCCATGGCTGCCTGATAGCCCAAGCCCTTCTTTGTAATCACATGCAGCAGGACCGGGCCCTTCATCTTCAGCACATTCTCTAAGGTCGGCAGCAGGTGTTCGAAGTTATGTCCGTCGATCGGCCCGGCGTACTGGAAGCCGAGTTCCTCAAACAACAGACCCGGGAGTATCGCACCCTTGGCCAATTCCTCAGCCCGTCGCGCGATTTTCTGCACCTCGAGACCGATGTGCGGGATCTTGCGCAACAGCTGGCCGGTTTCCTCACGCATGCGGGCGTAGAATTCGCCGGTGAAGGTCCGGTTCAGATAAGCCGAAATGGCGCCGACGTTCTTCGAGATGGACATCTGGTTATCATTCAGGACGACGATGAAATCCTTATTGGTCCCGCCGGCATGATGCAACCCTTCGAGGGTCATCCCGGCAGTCATAGCGCCGTCACCGACCACGCACACCACTTTGTGTTTTTCGTTCCGCTGCTCGCGCGCCTCCACCATGCCGAATGCCGCGGACACCCCCGTACCGGCATGCCCGGCATTAAAGGTATCGTAGGCACTCTCTTCACGCTTGCAAAACCCGCTCAGCCCGCCGTACTGCCGGAGGGTATGGAACTGCTCCCGTCGACCGGTCAGTAGTTTGTGGGTATAGGCTTGATTGCTGGTATCCCACACAATCTTGTCCTTCGGCGTATCCAGGAGATATTGCAGCGCGACCGTCAGCTCCACGACGCCCAGATTGGAGGCCAGATGCCCCCCGACATTCGAAACCACCGTCAGGATCTGTTCACGGATCTCCTGGCACAGTTCCGGAAACTGCTCAGGGGAGAGGCGTTTCAAATCAGCGGGACTGTGGATATTTTTCAGCAGAGACATTGCACAATCTCCTTGTCAAATGATGACAATTGGACGCAGGTATTCATTCAGTGGGAACAAGCCGTATAGAGAAGGTCGCGACGAAGCAGCGAAG
>JACOEF010000547.1 GCA_024998705.1 Nitrospira sp. | reverse complement strand
GCGTCGACACCCCGGGCTCTTCCATCGTGACCCCGAACAGCGAATCAGCCATCGCCATCGTCCGCTTGTTGTGCGTAATGACCATGAACTGGGCGGTCGACGACAAACTCCGCAACACGCTCGTAAAGCGCCCGATATTTTCCTCATCGAGCGGCGCATCGATTTCGTCCAAGATACAGAACGGCGTCGGGCGGATCAGGAAGCTGGCGATGAGCAGCGCCATCGCGGTCAGAGTCTTTTCTCCGCCGGACAACATGGTAATGCTCTTCAAGCGCTTCCCCGGCGGCTGAGCCACGATCTCCACACCCGGCTCGCGCGCGCCGTTGTCTTCCACGCCCTCTTCCAACGGCTCTTCGACCAGTTGCAATTCAGCGCGACCTCCGGGGAAGAACTGAGAAAAGACGTCCCGGAATTTCTGCTGCAACTCGTTGAACGTCTCCACGAACATGTCCTTCGTCGTCCGGTTGATCCGCTGGATGATTTCCTTGAGGGATGCGATGGATGTCGAGAGGTCCTGCTCCTGCGTGGTGAGGAACTGATACCGCTCTTCCAACTCACGATGCTCGTCGATGGCCGCCAGATTGATAGCGCCCATACGGTCCAGGCGTTCACGGATTTTCTGAATCTGCTCCCGCAACTGCGGTGTTTCCAGAATCGAGACCGGGGCCGGCGGTGCTTCCCCCTCCGGTAGCGGTTGATCACTCGCAGGCAGGAGTAACGTGGCCGGATCGATCTGGTAGGTCCCGGTCAATGTGCTCTCAATTGTGGAGAGGTGCGCCTTCACTTCTGCCTTGCGCACTTCCGCCGTCATCCGTCGATCGTGTAACGCAGAGAGGCTCTGCCGCACCGTACTGAGGGATGCCTCCACCGCATGCAGCCCGGCCATTTCCTGTGCCTGCCGCTCTTGGGAGGCCACCAACTCGGCCTTGATTCCATCCACCTCAGCGCCTAATTCGCGGCACAACGCTTCCTGCCTGGTCTGCTCCTCCCGGCTATTTTCTGTCGCCTCAACCAAGCCGGCCACCTGCTCTTCCAAATCGGCCGCGCGGCGTTGCGCGGCATCGAGTCGTTGCGTAAACCGGGCAATATCGTTCGTGGCATGCTCCCGTCTCCCGCGCATGCTCTCCAGGGACAATCGGACCTCGGTGAGGCGGTGTTGGATCACCAAGCTTTGGCTTTCAATCACGACCAGTCGCTCTCTGATTTGCAGTAACCCGGTTTCCTGCCCGAGCTTCTCCGCCACCCATTGTCCCAACTGCGCCTGACTGGACTGAAACTCCTCCTGAAGCCGCGACTGCTCGGCCAAGCCCCGTTGCAGCTCCTCCGCCAAGCCATCCATCCGCCGGTGCAATTCTCCGCGCTGACGTTCCACGCCCGCATCGTCTTTCTGCAGCGATAACTCCAGCATCTCCGCTTCGCGGATCGCCCGACCGAGACGCTGCTCATCTTCACGGCCGAGCCCTAAGTCGGCCGCCGCTTCCTCTCGCGCCGCCCGCGCCTGCTCAAGAGCTTGCACTGCTGCAGTCCTCCGGGCTTCCAACTCCAATACTTCCCGTCGACGCTGGAGCAAACCGCCACTGGCACTGCTGCCGCCCCCGGTCATCACACCCGCGGCGTCCAGCGTCTCACCCGACAGCGTGACATAGGTCGGCCCGGAGGGGGCAGCCCAGTGATGCTGTTGCCACAGCTGCAGAGCCACGTCCAATGATTCCACGAACACGATCCCGTCGAACAAATAGCTCAATGTCGACGCGGAGGCGCCGTCCGCGCGAATCAAATCCGTCGCGCGCCCCACCACGCCAGGCTGGCCGCTCGACATGGACCACCACGAGGCCGATGCGTCCGTCGCCCCCTGCTCAGGCACCCATCGCAATTGCTGCGGAAGAAACGCTCCGCGCCCCAATTCTTTGCCTTTCAAAAACTCCACCGCACGACAGGCTGCTGACGGCTCGTCCACCAGCCAGCCGCGAACACGTTCTCCCAAGATCGTCTCGACGGCACGGTCCAGTCCAGGCGGAATCACGAGCCACTCGGCGAGCGCCTCGCGCACGCCATCGCATGTTTTCAACGCCGTATCCTCTTCCTCGCCCTCCCGGCCATACCCCATTTCCTCACGCACGACGCCCTGGAGGGCACCCAGACGCGACTCCACACCGGCGACGTCCTCAGAAAACTTCACGATATCCCGGTCCAGCCCGGTGATTTGCCCCCCCAGCCCTTCGATCCGCTCGATCGCCGCCTGCCGTTCGGTCATGAGTTCTTGAATGCGCCCGCTGGCCTCCTCGCGCTGCGCGGCAAGTACGTCACGCTGTTGATCCAACCCCGCCCCCTGCGCCACAAGCTGTTCCTGCTCGCGGGAGAGTCGTTCCGCTCGAGCAGTGGTTTCCTGCTGGCGGGTCGTGATCTGCGTAAGGCTCTGCTCTGTATTCGCAACGAGTACGGCTAAGTTCAACACATCTTTCCGCGC
>JACOEF010000546.1 GCA_024998705.1 Nitrospira sp. | reverse complement strand
TCAAACCCCTCGGCTGCAAGGGCAATCCGCTGCTGCCGCAGCTATGGGAAACGCCTTTGTCGCCCAAGCCGATGACCCGTCCGCGCTTCATTACAACCCTGCCGGCATGACACAGCTGCATGGATTCCAAACGCTGTTCGGCACCTCGCTCATCGGCGGGACCACCCAATTCACCAGCCCAACCGGTGCGCAGGCAACAGGAGACCGCAACGGGAGCGTGGCCTGGCCTCCTCCCGGCCACGTATACCTCGTCGCGAATCTCAAGGACCTCGGGCTGTCGGCACTCGGGAACTTCACCGCCGGTATCGGGATGAACAATCCGTTCGGTTCATTGACCAGATACCCGAACGATGGGCCGTTTCGCACCGCTGTGACCTTCACCACCTTACCGTTGCTCGATATCAAACCCACCATCGCGTACAAGCTGAACGATCAGCTCTCGTTCGGATTGGGCGCGGATATTTACACGTTTTCCGGGCTCTTCGGAGAAGGCCATCTCGAACAGAAATCCATCTGGCCAGGCGGACTCGGCATCCCGGCCGGCTCCTTGATGGAGATCAATGGAAGCGACACCACGGCGGGGTTTAACGTCAGCCTCCTCTACACCCCCTTCCGCAACAGCGACGGAAAACCACTCGTCAACATCGGCATGGTCTACCGCAGTCAAGCCACCTTCCATCTCACCGGCAACTTTCTCGCCAACGGCACCTCAGTCGCCGGCGCCGCCGCGACCTTGGTTCTGCCGCAGGTCTTCTCCGGCGGCATTGCCATCTGGCCGGTTCGTACGTCCGAGCGCGAGTGGAAACTGGAATTCGATGTGGACTATACCGGGTGGAAGTCCAACCGAAACC
>JACOEF010000124.1 GCA_024998705.1 Nitrospira sp. | reverse complement strand
GGGACGTCGTCCGGCAATTGCGCGGGGTTGCGACGCAATTGCGGGAATCCGATGAGCGGGTCTCGTCGGGTGGCTCTTCACGTCCCCTGGCGCAACTGGTGTTTTGTATCGATATTCGATCCGAGGTGTTGCGGCGACATCTCGAACAGCTTGGAGGGTATGAGACGTTGGGGGTGGCGGGATTTTTCGGGATTCCCGTCAAGTACCAGGCGTTCGGCGGAGAACATCCGGTCACGCATTCGCCCGTGCTCTTGAAACCCAAGAACCATATCAGGGAGATCCCGCGAAGTTATCATGGAGCGGCGGCGAGCCGGCACCGTCTGTTCTCGCGACTGAACAAGGCGGGGCATGAGCTCCTCCACGATCTCAAGGAAAATGTCATTACGCCCTATGTCATGGTCGAAGCTCTGGGGTGGTTTTTCAGTGTTCCCTTCTTCGGCAAGACCCTCTGTCCACTCTGGTATCACCGTGTCACCTCCTGGGTGAAGCGGATGTGGTTGCCGCCGTTGGCGACGACGCTGACGATCGACAAGTTGACCAGAGAAGAGGCCGAGGAAATGGTGGCGGCGGAACAGCGTGCCTCCATCCGCGCTTCGCTCCGGCACGAGTTCCCTGCGCTCGGTTCCGCGATCACGCCGGCATTGATCGAGACCATCCGTCTCGGGGCACTGGAGAACCAGGACGAGCAAAGCAGGGGAGTGGTTGCGAGCGCGCTCGGAATTGCTCCCTCCGCAGCGGATGCCTTGTACGAACGATTGCGCCGGGAGTTGGCCCTGACACCGCGGGGCATGTCGACTCGCCTGCAGCGCATTACCCTGCACGGGTTTTCTGTCGCGGAACAGGCCTACGGGGTCGAAGCGGCGCTCCGTCTCAAGGGATTCACGTCCGGTTTTTCACGACTGGTGGTGATGTGTTCCCACGGGAGTACGTCGGACAATAATCCGTATGAATCTGCTCTGGATTGCGGCGCCTGCGGCGGCAACAGCGGCCTGCCCAACGCCCGTGCCTTCGCGGCGATGGCCAATAATCAGGCCGTCCGAAAGGTGCTGGAGATGCGGGGCCTCAAAATCCCCAGCGATACCCATTTTGTCGCGGCATCACATGACACGACCAGGAACGATGTCCGCATCGTAGATTTGGAAGATGTTCCGCCGACGCATCGGAAGGACCTGGTGCGGTTGTTGGAGGATCTCAATGAAGCGGGAACGCAGGCGGCGTTGGAACGCGGGATGGCGCTGGAGAGACCAGCGGCGAGAGCGAGCCGCCGCGATCCGCAGCAACGGGCGTGCCGGCGCAGCGTTGACTGGGCCCAGGTTCGCCCTGAGTGGGGCCTGTCGAAGAACAACCTACTCATCATCGGCCGTCGGGAACTCACGCGGCCGTTGGATCTCCAGGGCCGGTCATTTCTGCATTCCTACGATTATCGCCAGGATTCCTCAGGCAAACTCCTGGAGACGATCATGACGGCTCCCCTCATCGTGGCTCAATGGATCAATATGGAGCATTATTTCTCCACCGTCGACAACGAGGTCTATGGCAGCGGGAGCAAGGTGTACCACAATATCGTCGGACGAGTGGGTGTCATGAGCGGAGCGACCAGCGACCTTCGCCTGGGCCTGCCGGCCCAGACCGTCCTGGACGGCCCGGTTCCCTATCACGAGCCGATGCGTTTGCTGGCGGTCATCGAGGCTCCGCGTGTTCGTGTCGAGTCGGTGATTGCGACACATCCCGGACTCGAACGGTTGTTTCAGAACGAGTGGGTGTCGCTGGTGGTGTGTGAGCCGAACGAAGCGGCGTTTTACCATTACGACATCATGCGGGGCTGGCGACTGGTGTCCGAAGAACTGGAGATGGGCCCGGACATTCGGGGGAGCTCAGATGGGCAGCCTGCTGCTGAGTTGGGCGTCCGACCGGAGGCCGGCGGGGCGGTAGGGAAGAGCGCGGAACAAGCTGCCTCGCGCCCTTAGCGCAGGGCAGAGCGGAATGAATCCGGATCATGTTCGAGACGGGTCGGGACGGAACAGGGGAGGGGCAGGAGTATGCTGACGTTGCATCCGATGAAAGAAATCCGCATCGTGGTCGAGGGAGAACACCTCAAGTTGGTGACGAATCTGCTCGATCGAGTCGGCGCCACCGGCTATACGATCATCAACAACGTCTCCGGTAAGGGGCATCACGGGTTCCATGAAGGTCACCTGCTGTTCGATGATACCAGCAGCCAGGTGATCATTTTCACCGTCGTGCCCGAGGAGCGGATTGAGCCGATTCTGGCTGGACTGGGCCCGCTTTTTCACAAACATTCCGGCGCCATGTTCGTCAGCGACATTGCGGTGACCCGCCGGGATCATTTCGTGATTCCGTAGCAGGCGTTAGGACGGGTTTCTTCCTCTCGACGGGTGGGGACCTGCTGGGTATACTGACCCTGCACGCATGCGCGTGCCGAACGAAGCATCTGTCATTCCCGGCGAGCGCGACCGTCATGGCCTCTTCCCATCGTAGCCGTTCCAAGGTGTCCAGGCCGGCCCGGTCGGAGCTCGCCGCCGCTGAGGTCCTTGCCTGGCTGAGCGACTGTATCCACGGAGGCCTCTGTTTCGTCTGCCAGGGCCTTCTGATCTTCGAAAATTCTCAATTTTCTGAATTAGTGGAATGTGCCTCTTCTCAGGTGGGAGCGGAAAAGCATGCCCTGCGGAAGCGCCTGCTGGATGACGCCATTGCCTGGAACACGCGTACGCTCGGAACCAGAAAGACGGTCGAATATACAGTGGAGGCTCAGGATGGCCGGCCGCTCTACTACGCCTGCCGGTTCAATGTGGTGCCGTATCGTGGTGAGCGTGGTGTCCTGATGGTGTTGGAGGATGTGACCGAGCGAGTGCTCCTTGCGCAGGACGCGGCGCATGTCGCGCGCTTTCAGTCCGCGCTGGCGCGCATCGGTACCCTGGCGGTCAGCGGTGTTTCGGCCCAGGCACTGATGAATGAAGCGGTCCAGGAAACGGCGGTGGCGCTGGAAGTAGAACTCTGCAAGATTCTGGTGCCGCGCGAACTGGACGGCCATCTTTACATCATGGCGGGGATCGGGCTGCAACGCGATCTCATCGGCAAACTCACGATCGAAGGCGGCACCCATTCTCAGGCCGGCTATGCGATCCGGGAACGGGTTCCGGTTGTGGTCGACGATTTCCGCCGGGAGACCAGGTTTTCCGCGTCTAAATTACTCACGGAACATGGCGCGGTCGCCGGCATGTGTGTGCCGATGCTGGTCGAAGACCGGGTGTATGGAGTGATGACCGCCCATTCCAAACGGGTCCGCAAGTTCAACCAGAAGGAGCAGGAATTTCTCTGCACGATGGCGAATACCATCGGAACGGTATTGGAGCGCCGGCGCCATGAAGAGACGCAGATGGATTTTTATCATCGCCTTTTCCTGTCCGCCCAGGACGGCGTGATGATGACCGACACGACCGGCAAAATCGTGGACTGGAATCCGGCTCTTGAGCGCATGACAGGATGGACGCGTGAGGAGGCGCTGGGCCGGCGCCCGGTGATCCTGAAATCGGGCAAACATCCCCCCGAGTTTTATGAGCGTCTGTGGGCGTCGATTCGCGCGGGGCATCCCTGTGTCGAACGGTTCGTCAATCGACGGAAAGACGGGTCGGAGTTTCTGGTGTGGGAGCGTGTCAGCCCGGTGAAGGCTTCGGATGGGACCACGCAATATTTCATGGCGATCCTGACCGACCTCAGTGAGCGGGAACAAATGCTTGAAGCGTTGCGCCACACCGAGCAGGTGAAGCTGGTCGGTCAACTTGCCGGCGGCATATTGCATGAGGTGCGGAATCCGCTCATTGGCCTAGGCAGTCTGGCCACGCATCTGGCCGATCAGGCCTCGCTGCCGCAGGAGGCGCGCGACCGCTGTCGGTTGATTGCCAGAGAGGCCGCGCGGATCGATGAACTTCTGGAATCGCATTTGGGGCAGCTGCGACCCCGCCCTTTCGATATCGCCCCCTGTGATCTTGCCTCGGTGCTCGACGACACGTGGACACTCCTTCGACCGAACTTGATGAAGAATCACATTCTGGTCAGGTCTTCGATGGCCCCGGATCTGCCGGCGGTCGATGCGTCGCGAGCGCATATCCTGCAGGTCTGTCTCAATATCGCGATGAATGCGATCGATGCGATGCCGGGCGGCGGGAGCGTGCATGTGACGATCACGCCCGAAGTCCGGCGTCTCGCAGGGGTCTTGATGCGCTTCTCGGATTCGGGAAAAGGGATTGCCGGCGAAGATCTCAAGCGGATCTACGAGCCCTTCTTCACGAACGGCAAGGCCAAGGGGGTCGGGCTCGGGCTGACCATTACCCGCGACATCGTGGAACGGCACCATGGACAACTCCTCATCCAGAGTCCGCCGGGAAGTGGAGCGGTGGTTGATGTGTGGCTTCCCGTGAAACACGAGGCGTAGCATGGCCTGGCATCTCTTATTGTTAGAAGACGAGGCTTCGGTTCGGGAAGCCTTCGCATTGCGGCTGCGCGATCAGGGGTATGTGGTGCAGACGGCGGGGTCTGGCGAGGAGGCGTTGGGTCTTCTCCGATCGTTCGAACCGGACGTGCTGGTGGCTGATTTGGTCATGCCGAATCTCTCCGGGTTGGATGTCTTGGCCCGTGTGAAGCACCTGTCGCCGGCCATACCGGTGATTGTCCTGACGGCGAGAGGGACGGGGAAAGATGCGGTGGAGGCCATGAGGCTGGGGGCATTCGATTTCGTTGCCAAGAGCATCGATATGGACGATCTGCTTCATACGCTGCGCCGGGCGACGGAGTTCTTGACGCTTCAACGCCAGGTGCAGTTGCATAGCGGCCAAGATGCCGCACGGTATGCGCTGGATCGTGTGATTGCCAAAAGTCCCGTGACCCGGAGTTTCCTCACCCAGGTGAAGGAGCTCATCGCGAACGACCGCGTGACGGTTCTTCTGCAGGGCGAAACGGGGACAGGCAAGCAATATATGGGGCGTGTGATCCACTACAACGGCCCACGTGCGGGCAAACCCTGTGTGGAAGTGGACTGTCCGTCGATTCCGCGTGACCTCTTCGAGAGCGAGCTGTTCGGACATGAGAAGGGATCCTTTACAGGGGCGACCGGCAGGAAGTGCGGTTTGCTCGAGATGGCCGAAGGCGGGACGGTCTTTTTCGACGAGATCGCCGATCTCCCGCTCCCCCTGCAGGCCAAATTGCTGCGTGTGCTGGAGGAACGTACGATTCGACGGGTCGGTAGCGCGGCGAATATTGCCATCGATGTGCGGGTAATGGCGGCGACAAATCGCAATTTAAAAGAGGCTGTGGCGAAGGGTGAGTTTCGCGAAGATTTGTACTTCCGACTGAATGTGGTGACGCTGACGGTGCCGCCGCTTCGCGACCGACGGGAGGACATCATTCCTTTGGCGGAGCAATTTTTGACCCGTTCTGCGCTGGCGCTCTAGAAGCCGGTGCGAACGCTGGGTGAAAGTGCCCAAGCCCTGCTTCGGGGCTACCACCTTCCCGGGAACGTGCGTGAGCTCAGCAATCTCATTGAGCGGGCGGTCCTCTTCTGTGCAGGGACGACGCTGGAGACAGCGAATTTCCCCGTTGATGTTCAGGGGGCTGTGTCGATACCGGTCACGGCCCCCATGACTGCCGCTTGTGCTCCGACGGGCGCATTGAATTCCGGGGATGTCCATATCAGCTTCCGGGTCGGAGACCAATCGTTGGCCGATCTGGAGGATCAAATCATCGAAGCGGTGCTGGCGCGATCTGGCGGCAACAAAACCTTAGCCGCGAGGCAGTTAGGGGTGACGCGTTGGATGTTGGATCGCCGTCGCAAATCCCGGTCATGATGCGCTGCTTCACCTCCCGATCAGACAGATTCTAATTCCACCCGATTCCCTCCGTCGTGGTCGTCCCCAGCTATCAACACATCGAATTCCCTCTTGGCTCATGACTGCCCGTGAGTGCAAGTCTGCGGGTGCCGGTGCACGATTCCTCGCGCACTTGTGCACGTGCACACCATCGGGGTCGGGAGATCGGCTTGGTTCGAATTGGGGGGGCGCACAATCGGTGAGGCCAAGGCTGGGAGCAGCCGGTTTTCTAGAGAAATCAGAGCGCGCAGGAGGAGACATCCATCAGCTTCTGTTGTGGACTAAGGTTTGCACTGTCTTTCTCCAGAAATTCAGTCAGTGCAGCACAGCACCAGTGAGATACATCACGGAGGAGTGATGAATTGCCTGTGATGTCACAGTCCGATGTCCGTCGAGGTCTACCGTTATGTGTTGGACACGCAAGACTGCGAGGCCCGGTCATGCCCTGCATTATGTGAGGTGACACCGTGGAGCCGGTGACGCTGAAACCGCGGCAGGATCGTATCGATCCTTGCGGTGATCGCGCGCACTGTACAGTCATGTCCGCGGGGTCCTGAAGAACTGCGGAGGCAGGCTGCGAGCATCCCAGATGCTGTTGAGATGGTGTATCCACCATGGATGAGAGGTCAGTATGGCGCAGTCCCGGAATCAGGCGGATATCGAATATGCCGTGATGCTCGCGATCTTGAATTTTCACACCGAGTTCATGAAGTCGAACTACGCGCATGTTCAAGTGCGGATCGCCGACGATGTCATTGATGCCACGCTCATCAGGCACAGCATCATCCCCGCCGAGGCACGGTTGGCTCAAACAGAGGAGGGCCGAGCGTTACTTCGTCGTGTCCATGAGGCCATGTTTCTCTCCTGTCAGGAGGTGCTCAGGGCGCGGATTGAGCCGGTGGTTGGGAAGCGAGTCCGTGCGATGGTGACGAGTTTGGATCCCGTTTCCGGGCGAATCACCATTGTGATCAGTCTCCAAACCGGTCTCGCTCCGACCACGCAGGAACGGACTTCAGACGATCGGGAGCAGGCGGACGTACAGCGCTCAGCTCCGGTGGCGAATCGGACTGTTTGAGGTTGTCCGCGAGCGGAGCACGGGAATTGAGGGAACGCTTCTGGTTGATGGGCGGAAGGGGGAAAAAAGATCATCTGCCGGCTTGATTTATGAAGTGGTGCGCCGTACCGGATGAAGATGACAACGACGGCTACGCTATTGCCCTCTAGCGGACTCTAAGTTGCTGATGGGAGGGACG
>JACOEF010000218.1 GCA_024998705.1 Nitrospira sp. | reverse complement strand
GTGCCGCTGAAGAAAGACAACGCATTGGCCGGAACGGCCGGCCTCTTGAGTCTGCGCCGCTATGTCGCAGACGGGTGGCAGACAATCGTATTTTGAGCCGCGTTTCGTGCGGCGGCCGGGAGTGCATTCCCGGCCGCCAGGGGGCTGACGGCCTGCAAGGGGACACACGATGGCAATGAAATATCTCGATCTGACATTCACGGATTCGGTGTGCCGCGCGCAGCAGCACTATTATGGCCGCATGGGCGCGATCACGGGCGCCGCCGAACGGGACCCGCTCGGCCAGGCCGAGGCCGAATTTATTGCGGCGCGAGACAGCTTCTACCTGGGGTCCATCAGCGAAAGCGGATGGCCTTATATCCAGCATCGCGGGGGGCCTCAAGGTTTTTTGCGAGTCATCGACGAAACGACTCTGGCGTTCGCCGATTACAAAGGCAACCGGCAATTGCTCACGACCGGCAATGTTTCCGTGAACGACCGCGTCGCGCTGTTCCTCATGGACTACAAGAACCGCGAGCGGCTGAAAATCCTTGGTCATGTCCGAGTCGAGGACGCCCGGGTCCATCCGGAACTCGTCGCGCAGATCGCCGATTCGAAGATGCGGCCGAACGTGGAGCGTCTGGTCTTTATCGATGTCGTCTCGTTCGATTGGAACTGTCCGAAATACATCACGCCCCGCTACTCGATCGGCGAGGTCGAAGCACTGGCAGAACCGCTACGAAAGCGGATTACCGAACTCGAGGCGCAACTGCGCGCCCATAACACATGATCGCCTCCGGCGCGACCGCCTGCTTGTTACCCGGGCAGGCCGGCATACACAGGTTGAGGCGCAGGGGCTGGGTCAGTGTCGACCGGCGCCGCCTGTGTCAGGCGGTCTCGCAGTAAACACGCAAGACCAGAACTTGTGCGCACGATAGGAGCACCGCATGCCGTCAATACAGAGTAGCCGTCCTCTTCTTCCTCCCTTCACCTGGAACACCGCGATCCAGAAAGTCCGTATGGCCGAGGATGCCTGGAATAGCCGGGACCCCGAGAGGGTGTCGCTGGCCTACAGCGCCGACAGTTCATGGCGGAACCGTGAAGAATTCCTATCCGGTCGTGAGGCGATCGTTGAATTCCTTCGGCGCAAATGGGCGAAGGAACTGGACTACCGGCTGATCAAGGAGCTGTGGGCTTTCCAGGAAGCGCGCATTGCCGTACGTTTTGCCTATGAGTGGCACGACCATGCTGGAAATTGGATCCGCTCCTATGGCAACGAAAACTGGGAGTTCGACGAAACCGGCCTCATGCGCCGGCGCATCGCAAGCATCAACGACCTGCCCATCAGTGAAACAGATCGGAAGTATCACTGGGCATCGGGCCGGCGCCCCGATGATCATCCATCCTTGTCTGACCTCGGCCTCTGAAGAATGCCGGGTCGCTGAGTCATGCTCCGACGGACGTCAGCCCCCACCAGTGAATTGCCGTGTGAGCAGGATGCCGCAAGTGCCGCAACATGGCTTGGTACGAAACGAGGCGATGAGAGTGGGCAAGGACCTGCGATGATGCCGTTCCGCAGGGGATGTCTTTGTAAGCCACCTCACAGCACGCCTCCTGCGCAATCGATAGGATGTGCCCATGCCGCGATGTCCTCACTCCACGTGCAAGCGCGAATTTGCCGTGCGCGCCGCTGAGAAAGGAGGTTCATCAAGGAGGGCATCGAGGCACGCGATTGGGAACCCGCAGATTCGTCGGCTTGATGAGCCGATTCCATCACCTCACACATCCTATGCAAGGAGATTCATATGAACGCAACGACGAAGAAGCAGACCATGATCCACTCCGCATTGTTGGTGGCGCTGAGTTTGGCCGGTGCCCAGGCTGCGGATGCGGCTCCGAAGATGGCCGAGATGCCCGCCGGCTGGGAAGCCTGTGGCGGCGTCGCCAAGGCGGGCATGAACGACTGTGCGGTCAAGACCAGCCTCCATTCCTGTGTGGGCCAGTCCAAGACCGACAATGAGGCCGATTCCTATGTCTTCCTGCCGAAGGGGTTGTGTGCCAAGATCGCCAAGGGCACCGTGTTGCCTATTACGAAAGACGATCTCGCAAAGATGAAAGAGATGATGATGAAAAAGATG
Organism: Nitrospira sp.; assembly: GCA_024998705.1. GTDB lineage: Bacteria > Nitrospirota > Nitrospiria > Nitrospirales > Nitrospiraceae > Nitrospira_A. The sequence continues at coordinate 7,567 of JACOEF010000218.1, read as the reverse complement.
TAGGACGGCAAACGATGTCTCGACCACATCCCGCCCCGATCCCGGCACAGGCCGGGATCGGACTGCGGTCGCATCATTTTCGCGAGATCCTGGACAGCCCGCCGCCGGTGGCTTGGATGGAAACCCATCCGGAGAATTATTTCGGCCAGGGCGGCGCGCCGCTTCGTATCCTTGAGCGGATCAGGACTCAGTACCCGTTGAGCTTTCACGGCGTCGGTCTGTCGCTCGGCTCTACCGATCCGCTGGATCACGCCCATCTCCATAAGTTGAAAGCCCTGATCGATCGTTTCGAGCCGGCATTTGTGTCCGAGCATCTTTCTTGGTGCTCCGTCGGCGGCCGCTTCTTCAACGATCTGTTACCCCTTCCCTACACCGAAGAGAGTCTCGATCATGTCTGTGCCAGGATCGACGAAGTTCAGACAGTTTTGAAACGTTCGCTGCTGGTCGAGAATATCACTCGTTATCTGACCTGGCGGGAATCTCCCCTTCCGGAAGGGGTCTTTATGGCTGAAATGGTGAAGAGAACCGGTTGCGGCATCGCACTCGATTTGAACAATGTCTACGTCAATGCCGTCAATTTCGGATTGGACCCGTTGGTGTTTCTGGATGCAATCCCAGCGGAAGCCGTACAGGAAATTCACCTGGCGGGCTTTGAGCGCTTCGGGAGGTGGCTGATCGATACGCATGGCCGGACTGTGTATCCGGAAGTCTGGAGTTTGTATGCGTGGGCGATTCACCATTTTGGCCCGCGTCCGACGCTCATTGAATGGGATACCAATCTCCCGGCGCTGCCGCTGCTGGTCGCGCAAGCCGCACAGGCTGATGCCGTGCTCGGAGGCTGCCATGCCGACGCTGTGTGATCTGCAACAGGCCTTCTCCGACTCCATCTTTGACGGGACTCATGCCGCGGTCACGGCTGCGATGGCGGCAGATGGGTCGGCGCAGCGCAGCATCGCGCTCTACCGTCGATTGATTCGCAACAACTTTGTGCAGGTGCTCAGCATCACCTATCCGGTATTGCATCGGTTGGTCGGCGAAGGCCATTTCAGGGTGCTCGCGCGCGGGTACCTCACGCACGCACCCTCAACCAGCGGCGACTTGTTCTTGTACGGACGGCACTTCCCGGCCTGGCTACAGCAACTCGATGCCCCGCCGCTCACTCGAGAGCTGGCACGGCTTGAATGGGCCTGCCATGAAGTCCATCAAGCGGCGGATTCATCGCCGTTGTCCCCTGATCAGCTTCAGGCCATGGCCACGGCGGATCCCTCTCGCATCACCCTCCAATTCCATCAGGCCGTGCGGTTCCTGTCGTTGTCCCTTCCGGTCCATCGTGTGTGGCAGGCGCTTCAAGCGGATGCCTCGCCGGACCTGTCCATCGACTTACCGCTTCCCGATGAACAGACCGGTCTCATCGTGGCCCGAAGCGGTGGGGCGGTGCAGGTCATACCGCTGGCTTGGGGGGAGTATCGGTTGCTGGAGGCCCTGTCTCGGGGGGCGAATGTCGGATCGATCGAACAAATGGCACCAGAAGCTGAAGTCGGGTTTCATTTCACCCGCTTGATGGCGACCCTGTTGAGCGTGCAGGCGATAGGCGAAATTTGCGTGAAGGAGTGGGAATGACAGACCGCACCGGTCTCATCACACGCGTGATCGATCAGGGAGTGCCCGCTTATCTGCAGGTGGTCCGTGGAATCGAAGCACTGACTCCCTTGTTCGACCTGTCTGTGCGCCGGTATCTCGCGAACATCTTCTGGAAAGGAGGGATGGTCAAGCTCTCCAGCTGGATGTCCACGGTGATGCTGTTTACCATGGTTTACGATGTGCCGGTGTTGCCGCCCGAAGTCGCGGCCTATCTGTCGACGACCATTGAACTTGGGGGCTCGTTTCTGCTGGCGATCGGCTTGGCCGGACGATGGGCTGCCCTCTCGCTTTTTGGGCTCAACATCGTGGCCGCGCTCTCGTATGGGCAGCTGTCTGAAGCCGCGCTGCAAGAGGCGTTTTATTGGGCGGTGCTGTTGCTGTATGTCGTCCTGCATGGACCCGGGCTGATCTCGGTAGATGCTCTCTTGGATCGTGTCTATCGACGAAGATACGCAATGAGCAGGGCCGACGCGGCTGTGTCCCCATAACCCGCTGTCCGTGATATGGGAGGTGAAACATGGTCTTGAACATCGAACGGGTTTCGAGCCCCTTGCCCAGGGCAGCAATGGGGACGCACTGATCGATCCCACGAAAGTGGCTCTCACAGGGGAGGCATGAGTTCTGAGATAGCGCTCCACTGAGTACCTCACCGTCTTTTCAGCCTTCCGCTCAGGCACACCCTTCTTTCTCTCAGCGATTTGCGTCATCACTTTGTGATAGATCTCAATTTGTCTCACGCCCAGACCGCCTACGTCTCAAATGCCGCGTCTACATGGGCTGTGAAATGTAGCGGTGGTGTACGGACATGTGCCGCATTCCTACCCTTGAAGCCTCCCTTACGAAGGGGGATAATCGTCCTTCGATGACACCCTCTTCCCACAGATTGTTGTTACTCGCCATTGTCGTTCTGGGAATCGGACTGTTTTCCCTGGATCTGTACCTTCCCCTGGGGATCGGCAACGGCGTACTGTACGGCGGGTTGGTTGTGTTGTCATTGGCCTCGCCGGACCGAAAAGTTCCTCTCATTGTGGCCGGCGGATGTTCCGTCCTTGCCTTGTCGGATGTGTTTCTCGGAGTCACGCTGCCGAATGTTCCGCTCTGGATGGGGATCAGCAACCGGCTGTTTTGCCTTACGGCGATCTGGGTCCCGGTCGTTTATTTTCTTCAACGTCGAAAGAGCGAGGAGGCGCTTCGCCAGGCTCATGATGAACTCGAGGTTCGTGTCGAAGAACGCACTCGCGAGCTGGCGTTGGTCAACGAGACGCTCGTCGAAGAAATTGCTGAACGGATGGAAACGGAACGATCACTCCGGGAGAGCGAGCGGTCGTTGAAGGCGAGTCAGCAAGAGTTGCAGCACAATCGCGAGGAACTGCGATTCCTTGCGGGCCAGCTGCTAACGGCTCAAGAAGAGGAACGCCGTCGCATTGCACGAGACCTTCATGACGATGTGAACCAACGATTGGCCATGTTGGCGATGGATCTGCGGCGAATTGAAAAAGACGAGATGGGCGAGAGGGGCACCATCATGAGCATGATCTCGTCGATCACCGGTCGATTGACGAGGGTGTCGGACGATGTGCGACAATTGGCCTACCGCTTCCATCCCTCCATCTTGGATGACCTGGGTCTCACGAAAGCGGTCCGGCGGCTGGTCGATGATTTTTCCGCCAGTACGGGACTGGAAGCGGTGTATGTGCACCGCGATCCTGTGACTCCCGTACCGACCGATCTTGCGACCTGCGTGTACCGGATTGCGCAGGAAAGTTTGACTAATGTGGCTCGTCACGCGCACGCGTCTGAGGTGGAGGTAGAATTGATCTGCGACGAGGGGATGATCACGCTCTCGATCCGTGACAACGGAATCGGGTTCGATCTCTCGCAAGCGTCGCAGGAGCGTGGGCGTCTCGGGCTTTTGAGTATGAAGGAACGGGTACGACTGGTGCGGGGAACTTTGGATGTGATTGCCGCCCAGGGCTGCGGGACACATGTTGAAGTGCACGTGCCGCTGTCAGGGAGTCATCATGGCTAAGCCGCGTGTATTGTTGGCCGACGATCATTCGTTAGTGCTGGAAGGTTTTCGCCGCATTCTCGAGGACCAATGCGAACTCGTCGGTATGGTCGAGGATGGACGGGCACTTCTTGAGGCGGCGCAGAAGGTGGCGCCCGACATTGTCATTCTCGATGTCTCCATGCCGCTATTGAACGGTATCGATGCGGCCACCCAGCTGAAAAAAGTTCAACCGTCGGTCAAGGTCATCTTTGTCACCATGCATTCCGATGCCGATTATGTGCGCTCCGCGTTCGAAGCGGGGGCCTCGGGGTATTTGCTGAAGCGCTCCGCGGTGGATGAGTTGGAGCAGGCGATTCGCGCGGTGTGGGCCGGTCATACATACATCACGCCCTTGATTGCCAAAGACCTACTCGACGTGTTGCTCACCACCGGATCGAAACAACCGCAACTGAAAAAAACGCTCACCTTTCGTCAGCGTGAAGTTTTGCAGCTGTTGGCCGAAGGCCGGACTGCCAAAGACATTGCCCTTCGGCTCAAGATTTCGACGAGAACGGTGGAGTTTCACAAAGCGCAGATCATGGACCAGCTCAATCTGCGCACCACGGCGGAATTAATCAAATATGCGCTGACGCATGGAGTCCTGGCCTCTTCCTAGTTTCTTACAAGCCGTCGCATCGGTTGCCCGCCGTGTCTGTTGATCTTCATGCCTCGTAATCTTCCTTCTCAAACTATCGGGCTTTACGAGTTCCCCATTCTGGCGCGGTGTTTTACAAGGGATCTCATGGTGGAGGAGCCCTCGCAGCAGGGCCAATACATACCGTAGGCCAATGACGTGTGACCAATGGACCGGAACGAGTTATTAACCTCCTTGTTTGGTCGCCCGGTGTGGTTCCACTGTAAGAGGTGCGAGCGCGTGAAAGTGGCGGAAACGGAGGACGCTTCCCATGAAACGTGGCAGGAGGAAGCGGTCGCGCTGGAGAGATGCCACGTCACGCCAGAAGATCTGTGGTGGTTCGATACCGTGTGTGATCCCTGCCAGATCCGGCAAAAGAGTTGAATCTTGTTCTTTTGTTCTGTCGATCTCACACACCAACCAACGTTGCCCCTGGTCTCGTCTCAGGGAGTCGAGCTGTGCGCGATCCGTCGATGTCGACTGAGCCATCACCGGCTGATCTTGGTTCGGGCCTGCAAGGGTATGTGTGCCTGCTGGGACACGTCCCGCATGTGTTCGCCACGGCGGTGCCCGGGGCGGATCTCGAGCCACATGTCGAGCGGACTGTGAGCGAGGGTTTTCGCCAGGCGGGCGCGAATTGGTGAAGCGCCTCCAAGCGCGTGCAGTCGGAGCGTGAAGAACGGGCAGGTGGCAGACCGGAAGGAAGCCTGGAGGGAGGCTGCTCCTGTTCAGGTTCTCCGGATCCAATGAGCCTGTATCTTTACCGGCAGGCGCCTTATTCCGACCGTTTCTTAAACACAATATCTCCGTAGTACGCTTCGGCCGACTCCCCAGTATTATCCGTATCCGTCATGATGGCGACGCCGGAGATCATGGGCGGGTCTTGGCCGAACGCCTGTTTGTAGTCTTCGTAGACATTGCGTTCTTCGGTGATCCAGGTCTTGAGCCTGGTCGAGCCGCTGTCGACGACGATCATCTGCACCTGATCCGTATAGGGGTTGGGGACCATGGTTCCCACCGGAGCCCGACTCTCCCAGATATAGTTGATGGCGCCCAGCGGCGGATATTGGCCATAGATCAACTTGGCGGCTTCGTACTTCGCTCGTCCGAAGAGCCCGACTTTCGCGCTGTCGTATTGAAATGTGACATAGATGCGGGCGGGATAATCGTCCCCTTCTTTCTTGGCCACATCGCCGCCTTCTAAGCCATTCGCAACCTTCCACTGCCATTGAATGATCCGGTATTCCTTCGGGTCGATCAGGACTTCTTTGGTCAACCCCGATGAAGAAGCCTGACTGGTTGCTTTGACGGCAACGCGGTCGCCGTCTTTGACCAGGCGGTACGTCGTGTGTCGGGGAATTTTCGGAAAGGTGAGCGGCTTCCAGCCGCTGGGCCATGGCCCAGCCGGCGTTGCCGTAGAAAACGTCCCGATCTCGACGACCGCCGGGGATTCGGCCTGCAGCGAATTCGGCTTGCTGAGGGTCATCCCTGAGACAACGAGAAACATGATACCGATGAGGAAGATCGAAGTATGGCCTGTCATAGGGTGTGTCCTCTAGTCCAACGGTGTGAGAAGTTTCTGAACTGCCACCACTTCTAGGTTCTTGTCCATGAAAACCACTTACCGAGGATGGTTTTCTGGCGCGAGGTGAAGGTGGTTTTGCGCCAGGCATTGGCGACCTTCTTCACGACTTCACCTTGCGTGGGATAAGGATGGATCGTCGATGCCAGGGTCTTCAAGCCCAGTTCTGCTTTCATCGCAAGTGTGAATTCATTGATCAGATCGCCGGCATGGGCCGCAACGATTGTCGCTCCCAGAATGCGATCCGTCCCCGCTTCCACATGCACTTTCGCAAAGCCCTCCGCTTCACCGTCGAGCACCGCCCGGTCCACCTCGTCCAAGCGATACGTGAACGTCTCTACCTTGTGCCCTTTGTCTTTCGCTTCGGCCTCGTACAGGCCCACATGAGCGATCTCTGGATCGGTGTAGGTCGCCCAGGGGATGACCAGCGAACTGACCCGTGCGGTGCCGAGTCCGAAGGGATGGGGAAAGAGGGCATTCTGAATTACGATCTGGGCCATGGCGTCCGCCGCATGGGTGAATGTGTAGCGGGAACAAATGTCGCCGGCCGCATAGATATTCGGATTGGTCGTACGGAGCCGGTCGTCGACCGTGACGCCGGTCTTGTCATAGGCGACACCGGCAGCCTCTAACCCAAGACCGTCGACATTCGGCTTGCGCCCAGCGCCCACTAGAATGTCGTCGACCGTGATATCGTAGGCCCGGCCATGCGATCCGCCCGTCAGTCGCTTGCCGGCCTCCGTCTTCTGGATGGTCAACTCTTTGCCGCAGCAGAACAAGGTTATGCCGTCGCGAATCATAGTCTGCTCGACGAGCTCTGCCGCATCGCGATCTTCGTTCGGCATGATCCCGTGCAACGCCTCGATAAGATAGACCTGACTGCCGAACCGGGCAAAGGCCTGCGCCAGTTCACAGCCGATGGGGCCTGCTCCGATAATCGCCAGTCGGCGTGGCAACTCGCTCAGTGAAAAGATCGTTTCGTTGGTCAGATAACCCGCTTCTTGTAACCCTGGGATGGGTGTGGCGGACGCCCGCGCGCCGGTGCAGATCACAGCCTTGGCAAATTCCAAGGTGATGCCGCCCACCTGCACCGTTTGCACTCCGGTGAAATGCGCCTGTCCCAAGAACACATCCACACCCAAGCCGGTAAACCGTTGCGCTGAATCGGTTCGGCGGAGTTGCGCCCGCAGGGCCCGCATGCGCGTCATGACGGCGGGAAAATCCTCCTTCGTTTCGCCGGAGAGGTGGAGGCCGAACTCTGCGCCTCGCCGGACATCGGCCCAGGCGCGCGAGGCCCTGATCAATGCCTTGGAGGGCACGCAGCCGACGTTCAAGCAGTCGCCACCCAGAAGATGCCGTTCGACCAGCGCCACTTTCGCTCCCAGACCGGCTGCGATGGCCGCCGTCACGAGTCCGGCTGTTCCCCCGCCGAGGACGACCAGGTTATAACGACCGGTCGGGGTCGGGTTCACCCATTGCGGTGGATGGACATGGTTGATCAGGCGTCGATTGTGTTCGTCATCGGGGAGCATCACGGGGGAGGCCTCAGGATTTTCAAGCGCGCTCATGAGCGAGGTCCTTTCGGTTGATGAGAGGGCATCGAGGCGTGGTCATGAGTGAGATTGCTCCTCGGCATGAGGCCCTGATTCGGCGGTTTCTC
>JACOEF010000312.1 GCA_024998705.1 Nitrospira sp. | reverse complement strand
TGCCAATGCTTTTTGTAAGTGGGACGGCAAGCGGTTGCCCACCGAGGCGGAATGGGAAAAGGCTGCCAAGGGTCCGGAGGGAGACAACCACTACCCGTGGGGACATCACCTCGACCCGAAGAAGGCCAACTATGGACAGAATGTGGGACGCACCACGCCGGTGGATTCCTATCCAGAAGGGGTGAGCGGTTATGGTGTGTACAACATGGCGGGCAATGTCTTCGAGTGGGTGGACGACTGGTACGATCCGAAATATTACCGGACCAGCAATGCGCTGAATCCCCGTGGCGCCGAGAAGGGCTACAACTTCGCCAATCAAGGTCCGGTGAAAGTCCTGCGTGGCGGGTCCTGGCTGGCTCCGGAAACCTCGCTGCACACCAGCCACCGGTTTTGGAATCAGCCTGAGAATAACTCCTACGGTGTCGGGCTGGGTTTCCGTTGCGCGAAGTCGGCGAGTATGGTGTCCGACGAAGTCGCTCAAGCCGGGCGTGATGCGGTTATCCAGGCACTCGTAGGCATGGGAGCGGAGAAGAATGCCGATGCCCTCGCTTCTATCGAGAAGGCTCTGGCGGCGGATCCTGACAACAAAGAGTATCTGGCCACTCGCGATCTCATCAAGAAGAGCATGAAGAAGTAGCACGTAGCCGTGGAGGGGCCGGGCGGCCGTCCCCTTCCACGGCCCTCAGGGGCAGGAGGTGTGGAATGAAGGCAACGAGGAACGTAGTCAGCCGGGCTTCATCATGGGCCTGGCCGTTCATCGAACAGTCGATGAAGCAGCGATGAGTGCACAGGGCGGGAGGGGCCAGCCCGCCATACACCCGACGGAGGCAGAGGCATGACGTACAGCACAATGATCACATTGGTCGGCGGATTCACCGCGCTCTTGATGACGGGGGATCTCCAAGCCGGTCCGATCGATGCCAGCCGCCACCCCCATACGGAGAAACTTCAGATGGTGCATGAGGTGGAACACAGCGTGGACCATGCGTGGGAAGTGTATCACCGTGCCGCGCTGGGAGGTACCGTGGCATCGCCTGACCTGCAGGCTCAAATCGAGCAGCATCTCCATGAAGCCAGAACTCTGGTGACACAGGCGCAGGAGGCGGCCGACCGGGGAGACAGGGGCAAGGTGGAACGGCTTGTCGGCGAGATCAAGATTCATACGGCCCAGGCAATCGCGGGGAGCAAGGAGCAGAAGAAATGACTCAAGGTTTGACCAGGAGAAGAACCAGGTGGAGATGCATGAGCCTGTTCGTGACGGCAGCCTGTGCGGTCGCCCTGACACCTGTGTTCGCGGCGCCGACTCTCAAGGAGCTTGATCCGGTTCCGATGGTCACCGTTCCGGGCGGACCGTTTCTGATGGGCAGTGAGAGTCCAAAGGGGCGAGCCGACGAGTGGCCGCAGCGCTCGGTGCATGTCGATACGTTCGCCATCGATCAAGTGGAAGTGACCAATGAGCGCTACATGGCGTTCGTCGCCACCACCGGCCATCGCAGCCCGCCGAACCCCTATGGCACCGGAGTCTTGGTGTCGGCCAAGGGGATCGAGCAGCTACCGGTTGTGCAGGTTACGTGGTACGACGCCAAGGCCTACTGTGCGTGGGCCAAGAAACGACTGCCCACCGAAGCGGAGTGGGAGAAGGCCGCGCGCGGCACCGATGGCCGGATGTTCCCTTGGGGGAATGAAAACCCGAGTCCAACCCGAGCGAACTTTGACCGGGAGTGGATCGACGACAAGACCCTATACATCGTGGGTTCGTTGTCGGGAGGCGACTCGCCCTACGGTATTAAGGATATGTCCGGCAATGCGCGCGAATGGGTGCAGGATTGGTACGCTCCCGACTATTACGCAAATGCTCCTGACAAGAACCCGCAGGGACCCGACCAGGGGATTGTCCGGGTGATCCGTGGCGGTTCCTGGCACAGCCCCATGTCGGATATCACCGCGACGGCACGGGGACGCGGAGGATTTGCGCTGCAGACGCACGGCACCGGATTCCGGTGTGTCCGGGGTGGAGAGCCGTCGAAGTGAGCAACGGACATGTGAGAGGGAGTGAGGTCGGTCCGAAGCAGAGAGAGAGAGGAGGTCCCGCGACTCCGCACGCGGCCTCCCGTTGAGGTGGGCGGGTTCTTCCTTCGGAGGAATCCGTCCCCTCAGCGAACCATCGGATGGCGGATGGCGAGTGATGGGTCAGACAAGAGCAGTGGCATGGAGGCATTGATGACGCAGGTGATCGTCTGTGGCATCGCGGTGATTGTGGTGAGTATCGGGGCGACATTGCTGGCTACGCGGAGGTCTGCCGCCTACATGCTTGTGCCGCAGGCTCAACCGCGTAGGCCACGAGTGCGGTAGGGCGATGGGTGGACACTGGAATGGGAGCCGTCGCACGCACTGGGCTCTATGCAGTTCCTGGTCGTCCATTTTTTCCCGGTCGGGGGTTCCAATGGAAACACATGGGACACCAGAATCAGTCTCCACTCCGCAGCCCGAGCATCAGATCTGTCCGCGTTGCGGAGGATTGTTGTTGACACAGCACTATATCGATTTGCTTGATGATACCGGTCAGATCGATATGACTGCATGGCATTGCACGATGTGCGGTGAGGTGCTCGACCCGGTCATTCTGAAGAATCGCCGCAGTCCGCCGCCGAATCTGTTGTACGGCACGAAGCAGCGGAAGTTCAGCCAACGTGTGACGGCTGCGTCGGACAGCAGGTCCGTGAAACAGTCATCGGATGATCGGGCCCAGGATGAAAGCGACGAGGGGTTGGTCGATCAGGCTGACAAGGACGGGGCAACGTAGCCGTGGACTGTGCGAGACGGGAGGACGGACAGATGAAGATCATCGTCACCGGCGGAACGGGATTCATCGGCCATGCGTTGGTCGACGTGTTGGCGCGGAAGGGGCATGAGGTGGTGGTGTTCAGCCGCAAGGCCGGTCACGCCCCGCAGTCTACCGTCCGCTTTGTCGAATGGGATGCGCACTCCGCGGGATCCTGGCAGTCTGATGTGGCGACGGCAGATGCCGTGATCAATCTTGCCGGTGCGCCGATCGCCGAAGGGCGATGGACGGATGCCCGCAAGCGGCTTCTGGTGGAGAGCCGCTTGCGGGCGACCAGACTTATGGTGGACGCATTGGCCGGCCGGTCCGCGCCCTTCCTCTGCTGGTCAGCGCATCTGGCATCGGATACTACGGCCCCAGCGACGACCGACTTTTGGATGAGGCTTCCCCGGTCGGTCGCGGATTCCTGGCTGAGCTGTCTGCCGCATGGGAAGCGGAGGCCTTGCGCGCGAGTCGGTGCGGGACGCGGGTCGTGCTGTTGAGAGCCGGAATGGTGCTTGAACAGGACGGTGGCGGACTGCCGAAGATGTGGCTGCCGTTTCAGCTCTTTGCCGGAGGGCCGATCCTACCTGGCACGCAGTGGGTGTCATGGATTCATCGAACCGATCTTATCGGACTCATTCAATGGGCCATCGCGACGGCGTCGCTCTCAGGACCTGTGAATGCGGTGGCACCCGAAGCTGTGACCATGAAGGCGTTCTGCGCTACTGTGGGGAGGGTGCTCCATCGTCCCTCGTGGCTTTCGGTTCCCGGTTTCGCGTTACAGTTGGCGCTGGGGGAGCTCGGGACCTTGATGACCACCGGTCAGCGCGTCGATCCGGCCAAGGCGAGGGCCGGGGGGTACACCTTTCTCTATCCGACACTGGAGCCGGCTTTGCGGGCGATCGTCAACAAGGAGGATCAGGCATGTCTGCCCTCATCGACTCGGTGATGCAGTACCTGCAGGCACTGGCCGTTGCGGTCCTGGTCGGCAAGGTCGTGCTGTGGTCGTTCGTTGTGGCGCCAATTCTGGCCAGGAACCTGGATCAGGACACCTTCGGGAAAGTTGTTCGCCGGCTCTTTCCTGCCTACTATCTGCTCGGCATGGGAGCCGCTGCGACAGGACTGTTGTCGGCCACCGTGCTTGGGAGCACAGGTGGATGGACTGTGCCGGTGCTGCTTGCCTTGGGTGTCTGGCTGGTAATTCTCGCAGCGGAATCCTATTGCCGGTCGCCTCTGACTCCGCAGAGTAATGCGATGCGTGATCGAATGAAGGCGCAGGAACAGCAGGGGGCCGTCGATGCGGCGTTGAAGCAGGCCTGGGATCGCCTGCATCAACGGTCGCTCTATCTGAACTCGCTGGTGTTGCTGGCGGGATTGTGTCTCGTGGGTGTGGCGCGTCAATTATGATTGTCACAAAGGGAGATGGACTATGAAGAAGCACATCGATACCTCCGCTTACCTGATCGCAGGGTTTTTGAGTCTCTGCCTGATCCCCTCGCCTGCCGCCACCGGCACGGCCTGGGCCGACGATGGGCATGAGAAGTCAGGGGCGCCGGCACCCACGTTCAGTTTGGAATCCACGATCCCGGATGGCGTGATCGGCGTGTCGTTGCACGTCGGGGCGGAGCGCGTGGGTGAGACCGCCGTGCTGTATATCGCGCATGTGTTGCCGGATGGGCCGGCGCAGCAGGCCGGACTCAAACAGGGAGACGAGGTGACGACCGTAGATGGTGTGGCGGTGACCGGCAGAACCTATGAGCAAGTGGCCCTCATGGTTCGAGGAGAGCCCGGCTCGGTGGTGAAGTTGGGGGTCAAGAGCGAGGGCGGCTCGCGCGAGGTCTCCGTAACTCGTGTGTCTGGCCAGACTCTGTACAAGGGACAAATGGGGTCACACGGCGGTTCGGGCCGATAGGTGATATGTGATTGGATGCCGGCGGCCGTCGGCAGAACCGTACTGTCAGCTCATGGATGTCTATCAGGCGATCGACGCCTACCACGAACAGCTGTCGAATGTGTGGCTGAACAAGGCGACGCCCGATCGGTTCCGGCGAGAGCAGGCGCAGTGGCGGCGGGCGTTTCCGGATGCCTGGATCCGATGAATACACACCAACTTTACGGAGTCTGTCAGCAGGGAAGGAGTGTCAGAACATGATCGGGCGCACGACTCCACGAGGCCT
>JACOEF010000254.1 GCA_024998705.1 Nitrospira sp. | reverse complement strand
CGACATAGGCGGCCATTACCGTATCAAAACTGTCATCGGCAAAATCCATTTTTCCTGCGTCCATCAGCATCAGCCGCACATGATCCAGATGATAGTGCGACTGGCGTTGCCGAGCCTTCGCCAGCATGCCTGAGGAGAGATCGATGCCGATGATTTCGCAATTCTTCGGGTAGTACTCCATGGCGATTCCGGTCCCCACGCCGACTTCCAAAATTTTTTCTTCGGGTCGGATCCTGAGATTGCGCACGCACGCTTCGCGCGACTCGTGAAAGATTTTCCCGAAAATATGATCGTAGACGCCGGAATAACTGGTGTACACTCGCTCGACTTTGGCGATATCCATCGTCCCTCCGAAAAATCACGCCTCTCCACCTGTACACCCTGCGTGCAGCAGTGACGGCGATGAGATGTGTGGCGTGGAAAAATCTATGAAGGCGGGACTGCGATCCGGATGACTCGTCCTCACCCGCCGGACAAGAACGGGCTTAATGTAGCCAAAGCACTCATAGGGAGTCAACAGGTTCCTCTGGTTTTTGAGTGCTCCTGCGTTAGGGCCGGACTTGATTCTCGGTGAAACCCTGTGGGAAGTTTCCGTCATGATTTTGGCCGGGGCGTTTGCCATCGTGTTGTGTATCGGATTGATCGTCGGCGACTGGATGTACTTTACGCGTCTCTCGTCCGATGCCAGCCGCTATGGGTATGGGATCGGACAGGTACAGGATCAGTTTGCTGCGGTGACTGCCCGCCAACTGCTGCGCACGTTCGATCACAACGGTTTTCTGAGTCTGCCCCACGGTGTGGCGCGGGTCTTTCCGGAGGCGAGCCGGATGGTCATCAGACCGACCCATCGCCTGTTCTCGATGCGGTTCCGCACGGCCTGGCCGTTGAAAGGGTCCGTCGTGTGGACGTCGGAGGGTGAGGGGATCAGGATGGTGTGCACGAAGCGGGCGCCCTGGTCCTCTTCGATTCTCACGTTTCTGTGGTTCAGCCTCGTCGGGTTCGGAACGCTTGGATTTCTGATTACCTATGTGCGTGAAGGAGGGCTCGAATCACTGGGGAGTGTGTTGTTGGGTGTTGGCGTCACCGGTGTCGGCATGATCGTGGTGGCGTTCGGCCTGCTGACGATTACGGTGGCCTATCGTATCGAAAACACGAGGCTGATGCAGGTGTATGCGGAGCTTCGGGAGGTGGTGTTGAAAAGTGAAGGGGCTGCCGAGCTGGCCGGTCGGTAGAGGTCGAGCAGGTGTTCAAATTCCGGCGGGAGGGCCAGTGCCGCTCCGGATCGTGCGAGGCCGGCGATGATCCCGCGATGTTTTGAACGCAGACCGGATTCGATGAATGCCTGCCGGAAGTGCGTCCATCGCAGGGATGAGTCCGTGGACAACTGTTGGAGCTCCTCCGGAGAGAGGGCTTTTAGTCGCGTGGTCAGGGCTCCCAGGGCTTTCTCGACCGTGTCGTAAGGAGCGGCCAGCTTGAGCGTGCTATAGAATAGGTGAAGATGCTCCCGGAATTCGTCCCGGAGCGATTCCACCGAGCCGGTTCCCTGCCGGTGATTCTTCTGTGCGCCCATATCGGTACTCCTGTGGGATGCTCTGTTGCAGGCAAGCTTACGGGAGGAACGACACGCGGCGCAACGCGTTTTCGTACGAGACGTTCATTTTTCTTATTTCATGGAGGCTGTCATGCGCTATCGATCCTTGATTGTGCTTCTCGCTGTGCTCGCGACCGGATTGACCGGTTGTTCTTCCCATCACCACGGAAGTTATGGGCATGGGAAGGGGGACTATTATTGGAGCAAGGCGTCTCAGGACGTGACCGGTTTGGTTGAGAAGCATGTGAAAAATCCCGAAACTGCAAAGCAGGTCAATGTGGTGATGGGGGAGATGATCACCGAGATCAAGTCGGCACGAGAGCAGCACCGCCAGTCTCATCGCGCGCTCTACGAGTTGAATGCCAATTACACGGCCACGCCCGAGGAGTTTACGAAGATTCTCGACGACCTGAACAACAACCGGATGCGTTCCTCCGCACGGATGCTCAGTCTGCGCTTCAAGATGAAGGCATTGCTGACAGCCGAAGAATGGACGGGATTGTCCGATGAATTGAAACGGTATGGCAGCCGTTACTACGGCAAGGGCGCGGACGGTGCGACCCCTGCTGCCGCCCAACCTTAGCCGGTAGGGTTGTCGACTACAGAAGTCTGTCCAAGCCGGGGCGATGGTTGAGGAAGAGCAGTTGGGCTGCGTCGCCTGTCAGATCCAGTCCGCTCACCGCCACGTGATCGATGCGCGCCTGGCGAATGAGCGCCAGGTCGAGATGCAGGTAGTGGGCGAGAATCGCCCGAATGACATCCCCGTGGGACACGATGACTACGGGGGTGTCGTGGGCCGGGGCGAGGGCCTGCTCCACTGCCGCGACCGCGCGCTGTTGGACCTCGCGCAGCGTTTCTCCGCCGGAAGGCCGGGCCCGATCCGGGTGGGTGTACCACTCCCGCTTGGCCGGATCGTCGGCGAATTCATGCCAGTAACGATTGAGCCACATTCCCACGCCGATCTCACTCAGCCCGGAAGCATGATGCAGCGGGACCGCATGCGGACCCCGTAGAATCTCGGCGGTCTGCGCGGCCCGCAGAACGGGGCTGGTGTAGATGGCTGCGATCGGGGTGCGAGAAAGGATGTCGGCGCAGGTGCGGGCCTGTTCTTCGCCGGTCCGGTTGAGAGGAACCGGCTGGTCACCCATCACCCGGCCGGATCGATTCCACTCCGTTTCTCCATGTCTGATGAGCAGAACGATCGGCATTGGTCGTCCTCGCCGACCCTATGGCACGGGCGCGGCTTGCGCGTGGTTGGTTAAGGGGATCGGGGTCCACTGTGCTCCGCCATTGGTCGACCGATACAACCCGCTGCCATTGGTGCCCAGATAAAGCAGCTCCGGATCACTTGGGCTGAGGCTGATCGTGCGCACGTTCATGGTGGTCAGTCCCTGGTTGTGGGGGTGCCAGGTTTTTCCGCCATCGACGGTCTTGAGAATGCCCTCCGGCCCGCCGATGTAGAAAATGTTGGGATCCGTCGGGTGTAGGGCCAAGGTACTGATGAATTAAT
The DNA here is from genome assembly GCA_024998705.1 of Nitrospira sp. GTDB lineage: Bacteria > Nitrospirota > Nitrospiria > Nitrospirales > Nitrospiraceae > Nitrospira_A. The sequence goes on along the minus strand of JACOEF010000254.1, from coordinate 10,635 downwards.
TGGCCAAGTGCTGTCCGATTTGCTCCCAGTAGTCCCCTCGATTGCCGGATCGAAACAGCCCCTTGGTCGTGGCGGCGTAGACGATGTCGGAATTCCGCGGATCGACGGCCAGCATATTCACTCCGAGTGCCATGGCGGCGTTGAGCACATCGTCAGGTATGAGTCCGCCGTTTTTCTTGTGCCAAGTTGTGCCGCCGTCGTCACTGCGATAGGTCCCGCCTGTCGTCCCGGCGTACAACACGCGCGGGTGCTGATGATCCAGAGTGATGCAGGTGACGATATGCACTTCCTTCATCCCTGCCATCCGCTCTTCCCATTCACGCCCCCCGTTTTTGCTGATGAAGGCGCCCACCGTCGTGGCCAGATAAATGAGTTCGGTATTGTCGGGATGGAAGATGATTTCGTTGACGAAGGACACATGCTCTTTGAGCCCGACATTATGCGGCAGCCAATGCTGGCCGCCGTCGGGGCTCTTATAGATCGCATCGCCCATCGTGCCCGCATAGACCGTGGCAGGAAGTTTCGGGTCGATCGCCAGGGTCGTTACGCGGCGGGCCGTGAAAGGCTGAAACTGTTCCCAGGTCGCGCCGCCGTCGCGGGTCTTGTGCACGGCTTCGTTCGTCGCGACATAGACGATGTTGGGGTTCGACGGATGGAGCGCGATCGAGACGACCGCCGCTTCACGCGACCCGCAGGCGAGGAGGAACAAGCCGACCAGGCAGACGGATCCGCGGAGCAGGGCGGCCATTCGAGATCGTCGTATCATCACAATGGCCGCAGACCTAACCACAGCGTGGCGACTGAGTCAAGGTACGGCATCAGGTGAGTGGCTACAGTCGTGGGGTAAAGCGTTTCGCGTAGCCTGTCAATTCGACATAGCCGCGTCCTGTTACGTCTTTGCCATGAGCCTGCCCCGCGGCAGACACGGCTCCTGCCCAGTAGATGATGCGAGTGCTATGGGTCGTGTCCAACTCCTGGTCGGCGAGCAGCGAGGTGACGTCCAGGTTGAGGCCCACGGAGGGGGCTGTGATTCGCCAATGTTGCGGATACTGCGCCTTCGATCGCGGACTTGTCCAAGAGTCGAGCGGTTGAATCGTGACGTCCTGGGCTGTGAGCGGCTGGGTTCGTCCATCGGCTAAGACTAAGGTGCCGCTGGAGACAGGGTCCGCCGATCCATCGCTCCTTCGCAGGGAATACCACATCAGCTCGGTCGAGTCGCTCAATTGCAGGCTGAACCAGTCCCATCCCACCACATCTTGTCCCAGGTCGGCTGAGCCGAATTCATGATCCATCCAACTGAGACCGGAGACAGCAAAAGTATCCGCGCCGATCCGAATTTCCCCCTCGGTGGTCAGGCGTGTGAGCGAATAATAGTGGGACGCCTGCTCAGGCCCGGCGCCTTTGCGGCTGATGCCGTCCTGTCCGTGGATGACCGGCGGTTTGCGAGGGGTCACCTCAAGGCGAATCGAAAAATCATCGGTGGCGGCCTGGAGTTGCTGGCGGGCCGGCTGGTCCTTATTCGTTGAGGTCGATGAGGCTGACCAACGGTCGATCCAGACCCGCAGTTGATCGGGCTCTGCCCCGGCCTTTCCGAGACCAGCGCGACTGAGTTTGTCGGCGTAGAGGAACCGCTTGCCCTCAAGGTCGGTCAGGGCGAAATGAGCGAGATAGAGCTGTTGAATCGACCACTGTGAGGGCAGCGTCCGGACTTGTTCCGGGGGAATGCCCCGCCTGAACAAGGTAAGCTCGAATCCGAACTGCCGGCCGCCGGCGGCCGTGAGATGGCCGGTGTAATACCACCATTCAGTACGAAACCGTTCGTGAGCGCCATGGTCTTTCGGGAATTGATACCGGTAGCCGGACCTGGCGGTGTCAAATGACGGTGGCTTGTCTGCCGCCAGGGAATGTGCGGCCAGGGACAGGAGTCCCACGGTGAGGAGCGAGGCGATGATGATAGAAAATCGTAATAGGATCACGTCAGACTCATCGATGGTCGCCGGTGCCCGGTGAGCATCGCCGGCCGCACATGCGGCGTCTTGTCCGGGTGGATAGGCGCCAGAAGACCAGTATTCATGAGGGTTTTGTGACGGTCATTTCCGTCACCGCGGTATGTCGCGGCGTTGACAATTTTGCAAAGCATCAGCTATCGTGAGCCATGTTTCTTGAGCCGGAACGCGACCAGTCCAGCCGGGAGTTATCGGGAAAGGCGCAGCCGTTTCCGGTGCCGAAGCGCATTCCGTTGTTTCCCCTCCCCAACGTGGTGTTCTTCCCCAAGACCTATCTGCCCCTCCATGTGTTCGAGCCGCGTTACCGCCAGATGGTAGCGGATGCGACGGCGGGAGGGCAATGCATCGGGATGGCGTTACTCAAGGAAGGATGGGAAGACCAATACGACGGGAACCCCCCGATCTTTTCGATCGGGTGCGTGGGGCGATTGGCCAGCGTGCAGAGGTTAGCCGATGGCCGCTCGAACATCCTCCTTCAAGGTCTAGAACGTTACGAAATTCAAGAAGAGTTTTACGAGAAGAGTTACCGCGAAGCCCGGGTCTCGCTGAAGCCGCGTGAGGGTGCTGTCTCGATGGAGCCGGCGTTGCGCCGCTATCTGACGGAGGTGCTCGACGAATATCTCAAGGCGGATGAGGACGCCTCGCCGCTGCACAGTCTGGTCCAGCCCGATGTGAGCGACGAGGTGTTCGTGAATTCCCCCTCGACGTATCTCGATTGCACGCCGCTGGAGAAACAGTTTCTGTTGGAAGCGGACCATGTGCCGCAGCAAGCCCGCCGCCTCAGCGATCTCATCCAGTTCAAGCTGGCGGAGCGGCGCGGTGCCGGAGGGTGGGGCTGATGTCGCGGGCGGTTGCCATTGAGGTGTCGCATCTCAAAAAAACCTACGAGAAAGTCCGTGCCGTCGATGATCTGTCTTTCCAGGTCTACGCGGGAGAGATTTTAGGTCTGCTCGGCCCGAACGGCGCCGGGAAGAGTACCACCCTCCGCATTCTGATCACGCTGCTTCATCCCCCATCCGGGTCGGCCACGATCCTCGGCATGGATTCGGTGAAGGATGCCGACCGTGTCAGGAAAACGATCGGGTATGTGCCTCAGGAGCGGGCGATCGATCGGTTTCTGACCGGACGGGAACATCTCAAGTTGCTCGCCGACCTGTATCATCTGTCGCCTGAAGAGGCGTCCACGCGTATTCCCCGATTGTTGAAGCTCGTGGAGTTGGAGCAACAGGCCGATCGTCCCGCCAAGACCTACTCCGGCGGCATGAAACGGAAGCTGGATATCGCCTGCGGCCTCCTGCCCGATCCGAAGATCCTCTTTCTCGACGAGCCGACGCTCGGTTTGGATGTGCAGAGCCGTCTCCGCATTTGGGACCATGTCCGGGCCATGCGTGAGCGTGGCATCACCGTCGTCATGACCACAAATTATCTGGATGAGGCCGATCAGCTCTGTGACCGGATCGCCATCATCGACGGCGGGCGGATCAAGGCTCTGGGCGCTCCCCATGAGTTGAAGGTCGGACTGGGTGGGGATCTGGTGTCGCTGACGGGGCGGGAACATGACCGCGTCGAGCTGCTGGCGGCTGCCGTGAAAGATCTGCCGGCCATTCGTGCCGTCACAACCACGCCGACCGGGTTGGATATTCGGGTCGACTCACCGGAAAAGGCGTTACCGGCCATTCTTGAAGCGGCCAACCGCCTGACGTGTCAGCTGGAGTTCATCGACTATCACCGGCCGCGATTGGACGATGTGTTTATTGCCCATACGGGGCGGTCCATTAAGGACGACCAGCCGAAGGCCGAGAATCAATAGGCGTCGGCGGAGAGCGCTATAGAAGGGGCTATGAAGGAATATTGGCAGGAGATTCGGGCACTGACGATGCGCTGGGTGAGGCGGCTGAGCCGTGAAAAGTTCAGCATGCTCTTTACGCTGGTGCAGCCGATGTTGTTTTGGCTGATCTTCTTCGGGAATTTGTTTCAGCGCGCCGCGGACATGCAGGTGACGCAGGCATCGAGTTACATCAGCTTTCTGACCGCCGGCGTCGTCGTCATGACGGTCTTAAACAACGGACTGGCGGGAGGGGTGGATCTGCTCTTCGATAAGGAGAATGGGTTTCTCGAGCGGCTGATGTCCACGCCGATTCACCGCACCTCGGTCATCCTGAGCCGGTTCATTTTTGTGACGACCATCACCTCGCTGCAAGTGCTGGTCATTCTCGCGGTCGCGTGGCTGTTAGGTGTGCAGCCCGTCACCGGGCGCCTGGGGGTGGCGATGATCTTGTTCATCGGCATGATGTTCGGCGTCGGGTTAACCGCCATTTCGATGGCGATGGCCTTTTCAGTGAAAAGCCACGGTGATTTTTTCTCGGTTCCCGGGTTTCTTTCGCTGCCCATGATTTTCCTGAGCTCGGCCCTGGTGCCGCTGGCGGCGATGCCGGGCTGGATGGGTTTTCTCGCGCAGTTCAATCCCATGACCTGGGCCATTGATGCCGTGCGCCCGCTGATTCTTCAGGGGTGGGCCGAAGCGCTGCCCCACGTCGGTATGGTCATCGGCGTGATGGTCCTGTTCGATGCCCTCTGTCTGTATGGGGGGGCGCGCGCCTTCCGACGGGCGATCGGGTGAGTCCGATTGCACAAGGGGGATCTGCCATGTTTGTGAATGAAAGCCAAATTCGGGCTTTGATCCGACTCCTCGGCGACGAGGACGAACGAATCGTCAGAACGATCAGCGGGAAGCTCATTGATGTTGGCGACTCCGCCGTGCCTCTGTTGCAAGAGGCGGAGATTGAGCAGCCGGAGATGGCTGATCGTATTCTGACGGTGTTGGAGGAAATCCGCGGCACGAGACTGGAAGAAGAGCTTCGCGATCTCATTGCCCTTCCGGAGGATCACATCGATCTGGAAACGGGTGCGTTCCTGCTGGCCCGGTACGCGTATCCGATGCTGGATGTACAGCGCTATCAGCGCGAGTTAGATCGTATGGCTCAGGATGTGCGGGAGCAGATCGGATCCCGAGTCTCGGGCGAGGAGACCGTCAAGGCGCTCAATCGATACCTGTTTACCGAAGCGGGTTTTCGAGGGAACACCAAGAACTACTATGAAGTCGAGAACAGTTATCTGAACTGCGTGATGGACCGTCGAACGGGTATCCCGATCAGCCTCTCAACCGTATACCTGCTCATTGGAAAACGGTTGCAGTTGCCGGTGCACGGGATCGGCATGCCCGGCCACTTCCTCGTGAAGTTCGATTCGGACAAGTATAAAATCTTCATCGATTGTTTCAACGGGGGCGCACTGCTGACGGAAAAAAACTGCGCGCGCTTCCTGACGGAAGCCGGATATGGATTCGAAGATCGGTTTCTCCAGAAGAGTCCGGCCCGGGCGATCCTCGCCCGCATGATCAAGAATCTACTTGCCATCTACAACAAGCTCGACGAGCCGCTGAAAAAGACCCGCCTCCCGCGTTTTATTGAAATTTTGGGCTGTGAGCAACGGGAAGAAGGGCTCTAGCGCAGGATGCTGAAAAAGTCCGCCAGCGTCTCACTCGTCGCTCGTGAAGCGTGAACCGTATTTCCTAGTGGATCAGAGCGTATGGCTGATGGCCTATCGCTGATAACATCGCGGCCTGCTCTCCATTTATAGGCTACACGCCACAGGCGCTCTTTTTTCGGACGGGGGACGAACGACGTTTCACGAACGACGAACCAGGCTACCCGTTGAGCTTGAGCAGGTCTCGCGCCATTCGAATCCGCCCTGAGAAGTAGTTCCTCGCCTGTCCGCGAACGTCAAACTGTTCCGCAATCGGATAAAAATGGGACAGCACGAGCTGGTCGATGCCGGCTTCTTGCGCCACGCGGCCGCAGAGCCCGGCGTGGAGATGGCCTGCGCCAGGGCGGTTTTCCGGAAAGGAACAGTCCAGGATGGCGAGATCGGCCTCGTGACAGAGGCGAACCAGGTTGTCGCAATAGAGGGAATCTCCCGAATAGGTCACGACATGGTCCTGGTACTCGATCCGGTAGCCTACGCAATGCAGTCGGGGCGCATGGGTCACGGTCGCGGGTTTGATGCGGGTGTCGCCCAGGCGAAAGCTGCGATCGGAAACCTCCCGAATCGTGACGCGAAACGGCGCGCGATTGAAACTCGGAAATGTGGTCATCATGGCGCGCATCAGGGTGGCGGTGCCATGCGGACCGATGAGAGTCAACGGAGGCCTGGTACCGCCTTGATACTTGCAGAAAATGACGGCGTCGAAGAAGAAGGGGATAAAGTCCGCGAAGTGGTCGGCGTGGAAATGCGAAAATAGAATATGCGTAATCCGGTGCCGGTCGACACCGCTGGTAATCAAGTTGGTGAGGGTGCGCGGGCCGAAATCGAGCAGAAAGGTGTGATCGGTTTGGATGAGATATCCGGCTGCGGCGCGCGTGGGGTGCACGTTGGTGCCCGATCCCAGCACTGTGACCGGGATCATGAGGTCGGGTTCTCCTGAAAGCTCCGATGGAGGCGGAGGAGCAGCGTGCGTAAGTGGTCCACCTCTGTGGGCGTGAGCGCGCGTTCGAAGAAGGGGCGAATAAACGCGATGTGGGCCGCGAATGTTTTCTTGAACAGCCGGTCGCCCTTCTCAGTCAGGCAAATGCGCGTGCTTCGCCGGTCGTCGGCCACCGGCGTGCGCCGAATCAATCCCTTATCCTCCAGACGGTCTAACACGCCGGTCAGGGTGCCCTTCGTCACCAAGGTGGCGGTAGAGAGCTCAGCGCAGGTGAGGCCTTTGGTATCGCCTAACGTGGCAATCACGTCGAATTGTGACGGCGTGAGCTTCAACGAGTGCACGTGGCGGCTGTGCGTGCGCCAAAAGGCGAGGTAGGTCTCGACCAATGGGCGCAGGACTTTGAGGTGCGTATCGTCTTTGAGATCGGGGAGGTCCATTGCGCGCGCAGCCTAGTCATCCCATCGGGTAGCTGTCAAGAGTCAGCCGTTCAAGGTTGCGTTGACGCCGCACAGACAGTCCCCCTATCATGTCGCCTGCCATGCCTCGTCACGCACAATCCGGCCAAGCCAATCTGACCACCATTCTCCTCCTGTTGGGCCTTGTGGTGTCCGGTGTATGGGTGTGGAAGCGTTTGTCGCCGGACATGCAGGATCTCATTATCGACCAGGCCCTTCCCCTGGCCGCGCTGTCGCTTGCGATCCTGACGCTGGTGTGGGTCCTCATCAGAAAAATCATCGCCCGCCGCAGACGCAATCAGCAGCGGGCTCGGTTGATCGCCCTGTTCAAGAGCCAGACCTCCCAAGACAAACGACTCAAGCTGGCATTCGCGGTCATCGAGGTGAACGAATACCGGAGTGTCGGGCTCGAGTCGATTGCCCCGCAGCTCCAGGAACTATTTGTGACCACGCTGAAACGAGCGTTAGGCGACAAGCAACATCAGGTACGAGGAATGGCGGCAAGTCATCTGGGGGTGATCGGTGATGACGCAGCTGTGGCCCACTTGCTCGTGGCGTTGGAGGATGACCATGCCTACGTCCGCTCCAGTGCGGCGTTGGGGCTCGGTCGCTTGCGCGCGACCGGGGCCAAAGACAAGTTGGCCTATGTCAGTAAGGAAGACTGGGATCAAACGGTGCGGAGCCGGGCTCGCGAGGCGTTGGAGCGGATTCGATAAGCGAGGAGGGCTGCGGGGGGCGCAGATCGGCGATCGATCACGCAGTCCATTCGAGGAGAACGATCTCAGGCGAGCAGTTTAGGCGCATGGGAATGACCGACCAGCCGATGCCACGGTTCACGTAGAGCCGGTGGGTGCCTGTGCTGTACATGCCGCCGGTCCGTCCGTGGCAGCCCGGCGGCAACCAGAACGTCGGAATGTGAGGGAAGCGCCACTGACCCGCATGGCTGTGTCCACACAGGCTGAGATCCACACAATGTTGCGGCGTGAGCTGGTCCAGGATGTTCGGCGCGTGCGCCAGGACCAGGGTGAAACGCCCGGCTTGCGGCGAAGGAATGCAACGGAGATCCGCGCGGTGCAGCGACGGATCGTCCAGCCCGACAAGGGCTAGTTCACCTGTGCCCATCGGCAGGAACGTGACTTGGTTGAGCAGCAGCGTCACCTTGCGGCGGTCGAATTGTTCGGCGAATTCGTCCACACGAACGCCACTGTAGTGGTCGTGATTGCCGAGCGTGACGTAGACCGGCGCGAGACGCCGTAATTCCGTCATGAAGCGTAGCATATGCGGGAGGCCGTCCCGGACGTTCAGGAGATCGCCGGTGATGAAGATCCAGTCCGGCGCGAGGTCGGCGACCGAGCGGACCAGGGCGCGGTGCCGAGGGCGGTAGCGGTCGAGATGGAGATCGCTGAGATGCACGGCGCGCCGCCCCGCCAATGGAGCATGGACGACGGAGAGGCGGGTGATGGCTGGTTCGGAGAGACCGATCTCGACTCCCGGCATCAGGTTGAACAGGTGATGAAAGGGGCGGCTGAGCCAGTGGCCGATCCAGACGCGCGTCAGCTCCTGCCATCGCATCAAGGTCGAAATCATTCCATCACTCGATTGAGATGGGCCTTGTCTGCGGTGGTCACGCGGTAGCCCTGGTCGTACAGTTTGCCCATGCCGGTCATGAGGGCTTCCATGCCACGGGGTTTGTGCAGGGCATCGAAGTGCGTGGTGAGTGAGCGCAGATGAGCATCAGCCCCGAGTGACGGCTCAGCGGCCAGGTTCAGCGCGACGAGGATATCGTGCAGTTCGTGCGTGCTATAAGTTGAATTATCGTCGCCGTCTCCGACGAGAGCGAACTCGTAAAAAGTCAGGCTCAGCGAGAGGAAGGCTTGCGTGCGTTGGAAGTCGGTGCGCACCGCGTCGATGCCTCCCGGATAACGTGAGCGGCATTCGGAACCTTCTTGCTCTGAAGAGTCGTCCGTGATTCGGCGTGGCTCCGTCGGTTGGGGCCAGGCAATTTTCTGCACGGCGGGCGGGGCCGGCTTGTGCCGCTGCTGCTTATAGAACTACGTCATGCATTGACTGGCCGTGGCGAAGGCTTGCTTGTCCGTGTCAGCCTGGCGTTGAATGTGCTGAGTGAATTGAGCAAAGACGTCGAGCCCGTCCAAGCGGGTGGCCGCGATGGACGAGGGGGCGAATCCAACCGTCACGGCACAACACAGCACCCAGACGGCGCTGCACCTATGGAGAAATCGGTTCGACATCGTAATCGTCTGCAGCGGATTGCAGGAGTCGTGGACGGCCTCATTCGAGTATAACACGGGTCGTTCGTCCGCCCACCCAAATGACAGCAATTGTATCTGATCACGCACGAGAAGGAATGTTATGCCGCTCCCGTCTTGGCTCGATGACACCGTGCCCTATCTGACTGCCTCGGTTCCCGCCCTCGGCGGCCGCATTCGCAGCACGCCGGATGATTTTTGTATGGAAGAACGACCGCTGTATCTCCCCTGCGGCGAAGGAGAGCATCTGTATATCCGGGTGAAAAAGCGAGGGTTATCCACGCCGGATCTCGTCTTGCGACTCGCCTCACAGCTTCACGTGAAAGCCCAGACTATCGGGGTGGCCGGGCTGAAAGATGCCCAAGCTGTGACGACGCAGATGTTGTCCTTGCAGGGCGTGAAGGCCGAAGAAGTGGCGGCATTACCTACTGATGAGCGGTTGCTGACGCTGGAGGTGCTGGGACGCCACCGTAATCGGCTCCGCAAAGGGCATCACGCGGGGAACCATTTTCGTTTAGTGATTCGGGACGTTCGGGAGCGTAGCGAGGACTCCCTGCAGCAGTTGTTCGACGAATTGGGGCGCCGCGGTGTGCCCAACTACTTCGGTCCACAACGGCAAGGGCGATCAGGGACGAATTTTCAGCTCGGTGCGGAGTTGCTGCAGGACGCCGCGCGACGAAACAAGATGCCCCGCAATAAGCGTATCTGGTTCATGAATGCCTATCAGTCACATGTGTTCAACCATATTGTTGCCAAACGGATCGAGAGCATCGATCGGGTGTTTCTGGGCGACTGGGCGATGAAATCGGACAACGGCGCCTGCTTTCCCGTCGAGCAACCGGACATCGAACAGCTGCGAGCGGACCGGTTTGAGATCAGTCCGACCGGACCACTCTTCGGCTCTCGAGCCCCCTGGGCGACAGGCGAGCCTGGTGAGATTGAACGGGCTGTGGTCGCCGAGTTGGGCACTACGCCGGAACTCTTGTCGAAAGCCGGCGCAGAATGTGGGTTCCGTGGAGAACGGCGGGCCCTTCGCGTTCGTCTCAATGATCTTACCTGGTCGCTGGAGGGCGCGGTGCTCACGCTTGGATTCTGGCTCCCTCCTGGCTCCTATGCCACGAGCGTGTTGCGGGAAGTGGTGAAGAGCAGCGACTAACTCGTGTGCGTCAATCTTGCCGAGAGGTGATAGAATCTACTCAGTAGCGTCCTTCCTCCGTGACGCCATGCGATCCGGCATCGGCACGTGTCATGAAAGGTGGTCATGACCGCTTCGCAAGAAACCGTCTTTCTACAAGGCCACATTATCGATTCGTTGATCCTCGCCAAGGTCCTGGACACGATTCTGATGATGGGCGGCACCTTTGATCTGCAGGACGTCAGGATTGGCGCGACCAGGGATGCGCCTTCTCAGGCGCGGATTGTCG
>JACOEF010000723.1 GCA_024998705.1 Nitrospira sp. | reverse complement strand
CGGCGCGGGCGCTGCTCCAACTTCGTCAGCTCGTTCGTAAACACCATCATCTGCGAGATCGCCGTATTGAAGCGCAAGGCGTCGATATCGTCGGTCACTTTCTTGATGGTGCAATGGAGCAGTCGCAGTTGCTCGGCTGTCGGCTCGGCAGCCGTGACCGCCTGACTCAACGCACCCTCGTCGCCGACCATCAACCGCCAAACCCGATCCAGGAATCGCGTGATCCCTTCCACCCCGCGGGTACTCCAAGGCTTCATCGATTCCAGCGGCCCCATGAACATTTCATAGAGCCGCACCGCATCGGCCCCGAACTGGTCGATCATCTCGTCCGGGTTCACCACATTGCCGCGCGACTTCGACATTTTCTGATTGTCTTCGCCCAACACAATGCCCTGGTGCACGAGTTTCTTGAACGGTTCCGGCGTGCTGACCACCCCGGCATCGAACAAGACCTTGTGCCAGAACCGGCTATACAACAGGTGCAACACCGCATGTTCGCTGCCGCCGATGTAGAGGTCCACCGGCATCCAGTAGCGTTCCTTCTCCGGATCGACCACCTGCCTGGTATTCTTCGGATCGATAAACCGCAGGTAATACCAGCATGACCCGGCCCACTGCGGCATCGTGTTCGTCTCCCGTCGCGCCGGTTTCCCGCTGACAGGATCCGTGGTCTCCAGCCAATCGTGCAAATTTGCCAAGGGGCTTTCGCCGCTGCCGGAGGGTTTGAAATTCTTCGTCTCAGGCAACGGGAGCGGCAACTGCTCCTCCGGCAAAGGCCGAGGCTCGCCGTCGACCCACACAATCGGAAAGGGCTCACCCCAATAACGCTGCCGGGCAAAGAGCCAGTCACGCAGTTTGTAATTGATCGTCTTCTTGCCCCTGCCCTTGCTTTCGAGCCAGGCGGTCATTTTGGGGATCGCGTCACTGGGCAATAATCCATCGAGGGAGCAGGATCCGTCCGGCGTGGCCGAATTGATGACACGTCCGCGGTCCGTCTCGACGAATGCCGCCTTCTCGACCTGCCCACCCTGAATCACCTCCCGAATCGGCAGGTGATATTGCGTGGCAAAGGCCCAGTCACGCTCGTCATGCGCGGGTACCGCCATAATCGCGCCGGTGCCGTAGGTCATCAGCACATAGTCGGCGATCCAAATCGGCAGGCGCTCCTGGTTCACCGGGTTGACGGCATACCCGCCGGTGAAGACACCGGTCTTGACCTTGTCCAGTTCCTGACGCTGCAGATCACTCTTGCGGGATGCCGCATCACGATAGGCCGCCACTTGCTCCT
>JACOEF010000722.1 GCA_024998705.1 Nitrospira sp. | reverse complement strand
TAGATCGCTCGCACAGACTCAATGCCGCGCCTGGCCAGTGATTCCTGTACATCTGCCAGCAGCACCGGCACACCGGCATAACTCACCACTTCGGCGATCTGTGCCCCCATGGTCCCGGCCCCCACCACACCGACTCTATAGATGTACATGGAACGACTCCTGTCGCTCGACTCGCACCGGTCACATCCGTTCCAGCACCATCGCAGCGCCTTGCCCGCCGCCGACGCACAGCGCCACCGCACCGAGTGCCGCGCCGCGCCGTTGCAACTCGTACAGCAGCGTGATCACCAGCCGGGCTCCCGTCATGCCGACCGGATGCCCCAATGCAATCGCGCCGCCGTTCACGTTGACGAGTTCCCGCTTGAGTCCCAACACACGTTCCACCGTGAGATACTGCACGGCAAAAGCCTCGTTCAGTTCGATGAGTTCCAGATCGGCGAGTGTGACGCCGGCGCGCATGAGCGCCAATGGGAGCGCTTCGGCAGGACCGATCCCCATACGCGTCGGCTCCACGCCGATGAACGCATACCCCCTGATGCGGCCGAGCGGGCGACAGTCCAACTCACGCGCACGCGCGGCGGACATCACGATCGCCGCAGCGGCTCCATCGCTGAGGGGGCAACTGTTGCCCGCCGTGACAGTCCCCTGCTCTTTGAAGAGCGGCGGGTACAGCGCGAGTTGCTGTTCCGTCAACCCGACATTCGGCCCCTCGTCTTGCGCAACGACGACCGGTGCCACCTCACGCCCGGCCACCGATTTAGGCACCATCAGCGGAAGAATCTCGTCCTTGAGACGACCCTCCCGAATGGCTTTGAACGCCCGGCGGTGGCTCTCCACGGCAAATCGATCCTGCTCCTCGCGACCGATGCCAAACTCCTCAGCCAGATTCTCGGCCGTCCGGCCCATCAACTGGCCGCAAAACGCATCGGTCAATCCTTCCCAGATGCTGTCGATCAATTCGGCGTTGCGAAGCCGTTTCCCCCACCGCATGTCCCGTGAAACAAACGGGGCGCGGCTCATGCTTTCCACTCCCCCCACGACCTGCACGTCCGCGTCATCGCTTTGAATGTTCTGAAAGGCATTAACGAACGGTTGGAGGCCGGATGAGCAGTTTCGCTGGACCGAATAGGCTGGGATACGGACCGGAAGTCCGGCCATGAGCGCAATCACGCGCGCGACGTTGTACGCATCACTCGTGTGCCCGACGGAACCCACGATCACTTCGTCGATGAGCCGGGGATCCACCTTGGCGCTCGAGACCGCTTCACGCACGACCAATTCCCCCATCTTGTACGGCGGGAGGTCCTTCAGTGCGCCGCCAAAGTGGCCGATGGGTGTCCGCACGCCGGCTACGATGACGACGTCTTTCATCGCGACCTCCTTGCAGGCTGTCACATCGCCTTGCGGGACGCCCGCACATCAGCCGAAACCAGCTCCGCCTCATCGCGCAGCGCACGCCGCAACACCTTCCCGATAATGGTGCGCGGCAGTGAGCTGCGAAACTCGACGGCCACGGGGACCTTGAACCGTGCCAGCGATCGGCGACAATGGTCGATCAGTTCGCGCTCGGTGGCCGCACATCCATCCTTCTGCACGACATAGGCCTTGACCGCTTCTCCGTAATGGTGGTCGGGAACGCCTACGACCACCGCTTCACGCACGGCAGGATGCTGGAACAGAATTTCTTCGACCTCTCGCGGATACACCGTCTCCCCCCATGGCTTGATGACATCTTTCTTGCGATCCAGGAAAAAGAAGAAGCCATGTTCATCCCGCGTCACAATATCTCCGGTGTAGAGCCACCCGTCTCGCAACACCGCCTGCGTGTCCGCCGCTTTCTTCCAATAGC
>JACOEF010000545.1 GCA_024998705.1 Nitrospira sp. | reverse complement strand
TGTGAAAGTTCGAATTGGCGGCGCCGAAATTCCCCCAAAGGATGATGAAATTCCCGGCGCGATCGAACTTCTGAATGCGGTTGTTGCCGTTATCCACAACAAAGATGGCCCCCTATTGATCGATGGCCAGCCCATACATCGGCGCCATGAATTCGCCGCCGTGCAACAGAGAGGCGCCACGACCCGGCTTTCCCCACTTCGACACACAGAGATAGCCAGAGGTGTTGACGAGAATCGTTGCGCTCGCCGGAGTCGAGATATTGTTCCCGAGGTCTTTGAACCAGACGATGACGGTTTTCTGCCCGTCGCCCGGGGAAAGAATGAACGGAATCGTCGCGCCGAACTTGATGGCCGGCGGAACCTCGACCCACCCCGGCGTCCCCGCCATTGGCGTCATCGGATTCTCTGAAATGTAATAGGCCGCCACGCCGGTATCGAGGTCGGTGGCGGAAATCGTAACCACAATTTCAGGTGAATTCGTCATGAACGCGCCATGGTTGATGACCGCATACGGCGTTTGTGGAGCCGTGATGTCGATCAGCACTGGAGTCGCGGACACTTCGTCCGACAATCCACTTTCCGTTCCATCTTCATAGACCGCCGTCAACGCGTAGTAGTAGGCCTGGTCATTGGTCAACCCGGAGTGATTGTAGGGGCTGGTCACGCCCTCGATCTTGGTGCCGCCCTCCGGCGTCAAATTCGCCGAGGTATGGAAGTAGAGGTTGTAGGACGCGGCGCCCGGCACGTCCATCCAGCTTAAGAATGTTTCGGTATCTCCGGGCTTGATCGCCAAATTGCGGGGAATCGGATACTCGCTGACGACTTGTGCCCGCTCGCGCTCCGCCTTCCCGCGATTCAGCTCTTCATCGGTTGGAATGTATTTGATCACCCGGTGGTTGCCGCTATCGACCACATACACCGCCCCTTCCTTATCCACGGCCACGCCGGAGGGAAAGTTCAGCTGGCCTTCGGTCTTGCCGCGATTTCCCCAGGCGCACAGGAAGGTGCCGTTACCGTCGAATTTTTGAATGCGGTGGTTCCCCTGATCGACGACGTACACATTACCCAGCGCATCACAGGTCACACCCCAGGGCGCTTTGAACTGGCCGGGACCGCTTCCTTCCCGTCCCCACTTAGTCAAAAAGCTCCCGCGGGTGTCGAACTTCTGAATGCGGTTGTTCCCCTCATCGGCGACATACGTATTCCCGACGAAGTCCACAGCCACACCGCGCGGGAAGAAGAACGCGCCGTCGAAACTGCCGTCCCGTCCCCATTTCAACAATGGTGTCCCGTCCCCCTTAAACTTTTGAATCCGGGCATTGTTGGTATCGGTGACGTAGATGTTGCCGTCCTGGTCGGTCGTCACGCCCCAGGGCGCGTCGAACTTATTCATGTCGGCACCGCGCCAGGCGAAACCGAACTTGCCCCAGGCCTTCATGGGATTCCCCTCGGTATCGAGACGTTGCACGCGATTATTGCCGGTATCCGCGACATACACCTGGCCGTCCGCATTCGTAGTCAGGCCGCGCGGATAATAGAAACCGCCTTCCGCGCTGCCGGCTTCGCCACCCCAACGACCGAGGGATTTTCCGTCTTTGTCGAATTTCTGAATGGAGTGGTTGTCGGTATCGGCGATATAGATATTGCCGTCCTTATCCACCGCAATGCCGGTCGGCGAGCTAAATTCGCCGTCATCCACGCCCTCCTGTCCGATAATCTTGGCAATCAGGTAGGGCGCCGGGATCGCCATGACTTCCTGGGATTCTGGGCTTTCCCCCTTCTGCGTCACCACGGTCACGACGTAGTGGTAACAAGTGCCGTTCGCCAAATCGTCGTGCACGAACGGCGACTGTGCCCCTTCGATACCAGTCCCTTTTTCCTTGGTTACCCCGATGACGGTCTTAAAATCGTCTGCGCTGGCGATGGGACGGGTGAGCTCGGAGAACTTGATCTGCACGCCCTTGGTGGTCATGAAATACAAGTTGTAATACATGGCATCCGGCACGGCGTCCCAGGCAATCATCACCCGGCCATTTCCGGCTGTGGCGGCCACGCCCGTCGGTGCAGGAGGCAGATCTTCCTCCTCAGCAACGGAGTCCCCGGCGCCCCACTCACTCTGACTTCCTTCCACCGTGAGATACCGCCGGTCAAACCGAAACATTTCGTCGAGCAGCCAAGCCTTGATCATGGTGTTCCTCGTGGTACGAGATTGGTGAAGATTGGCGGATGTTTCA
>JACOEF010000544.1 GCA_024998705.1 Nitrospira sp. | reverse complement strand
GAGCAGTCCCTGGCTCAGCACAAAGAGATTGTGCTGGCATAGGTGTGGGAAACGGTCCCCATGCGTCACGACATCGTTATTCGATCGGTGCCGGACGCCTGGAGTTCGTCTTGAAAAGAGCAGCTGTATGCCTTGCTCGGAATCGGAGGACGTTATGGTGGGGAACGTGCAGGGGATCCTGGATCAGGAGCTCTTCGCGCATACGCTCACACGAGAACGTAAGCGGAGTGAACGATCCGGTCTGGCTTTGGCGCTGTTGTCGGTTGGACTCCGGGGAGAGCGGAGTTTGGATACGGATCTGCGATGTGCCGCAGTTGCCACGGCGTTGTCGGCCATTAAGTCGGACATCGATATTGTGGGCTGGTGCGAGCATCGGGCACTCATGGGACTGCTCTGCCCCGAGATCGATCCGGAGAATTTGGCCGCCATGTGTGATCGGCTTGACGCACAATGTCGATACGCTCTCGCCCGGCAGGGTGATGCCGACCTCGCTCAGGAGGTCCTGATTAGGCTACGTGTCTATCCGGAGCCGTGGAAGACGGATGCTGCCGAGCAGCCACCGATGGATCCATTGTTTTTTCCTGAACTGCATCCGAATCGACAGAGGAGAGTCGGCCTTCAACGTCTCAAGCGAAGTGTTGATATTCTGCGCAGCCTGCTGCTGCTGATCATGCTGTCGCCGTTGCTGCTGGTTCTTGCCGCATTGGTCAAACTGTCGTCGCCTGGTCCTGTGATCTTTCGCCAGGTGCGGGTCGGACAGATGATGAAGCCGTTCATGATGTGGAAATTCAGAACAATGTATGTGAATGCCGATCACGCGATTCATCATCATTATGTCAGCTGGTTCATCACGTCGAGCGATAAAGGGCAGGAGCAAAGCGAGACGACAGTCTTTAAGTTGACCAACGACACGCGCATCACCCCGATCGGCCATTTTCTTCGACGCACGAGTCTCGATGAGCT
>JACOEF010000300.1 GCA_024998705.1 Nitrospira sp. | reverse complement strand
GCCGTTTACCTTGTCGTTGTTTGCGAAGGAATTCGAAAACCTGGTGGACACTATCCTGGGGCTCTTGAAGGCGCTCGGACATGGCTGATCGCGGCGACAATCGTACAGAACAAGCGACCCCGAAACGCAAAGCAGACGCGAGGGCAAAAGGCCAGGTTGCCCTCAGCCGCGATGCCGCGATGGCGATGTCGTTATTGGGAAGTTTGGGCGCGCTGTATTGGATGACGCCGCGCATTCTGAACGGGCTTCAGGGGTCGCTGCAATGGTGGCTCGGAAAATCCATGGAGGAGGCCACCCAGAGGTCGCTCAGCATCGATCACCTGCACCTCATTTTAAGGCAAATCGGACTCGATGTATTTGTGATGCTGGGGCCGGTCGTGGCCGGGATTGCGGTCGTCGGCGTCGGCGCGAACCTGGTGCAAACCGGTTTTCTCTGGAAACGGGACGGCCTGAAGTTAGAAATGTCCCGCATCAGTCCGATGGGTGGATTCGCCCGTCTTTTCTCTGTGCGGTCATTGAGCGAGCTGGTGAAATCCTGGCTCAAGATCATCGCCATCGGAGGCGTCGGGTATATCACGATTAAGCAGGATATGACGTTGTTTTCACCGCTGACTCAATTTGGTATGGAGACGCTGTTACCGACGGTGGGGTGGGCCACGTTCAAAGCCGCGCTCATGATGGGCGGGGCCGCGATGATCATCGGTGCCCTTGATTATGGCTTCCAACGCTTTGAATGGGAGCGCGACCTGCGGATGTCGCGCGATGAAATCAAAGAAGAAAGTCGTGCAGCGGAAGGAGATCCCGCCCTCAAGGCCAAGATTCGCAGCACGCAAAGAGATATGGCCCGAAAGCGCATGATGGCGGACGTGCCGAAGGCGGATGTGATTATCACCAATCCGACGCACTTGGCCGTCGCGCTGAAGTACGACTCGAAGGCGATGGGTGCGCCGGTTGTCGTGGCGAAGGGCGCCGGTTTTATGGCCGAAAAGATCCGGGAAATCGGGCGCCAACACGGGGTCATGATCGTCGAAAACAAATTGGTCGCGCGCACCCTATTCAAGCTGGTCGAAGTGGGGCGTGAAGTCCCCGAAGACCTCTATCGTGCGGTCGCGGAGATTCTCGCGTTTGTGTATCGGGTCCGCGGCAAATTGCCGCCGGCGTAATCGGAACGGGAGTGTAAATGGCGAACGAGACAACTTCCATTCCCACGACCTCTTTGGTGAAACACCCGGACATCATGATGTCCGTCGGCGTTGTGGGCATCTTGATGGTCATGCTGATCCCGTTGCCTCGGTTCTTGCTGGACCTGCTGCTCGCCTTCAATATCACCGTCTCCATCATCATTCTGTTGGTCGGCATGCAGGTGCGCCGGCCGCTCGAATTCTCGGTGTTTCCATCGATCTTGTTGATGGTGACGCTGTTGCGGCTGGCACTGAATATTGCCTCAACGCGATTGATTCTCCTGCACGGCAATGAGGGCACGGCTGCCGCCGGCGAAGTCATTCGGGCCTTCGGCACGTTCGTCGTCGGCGGCAACTATACCGTCGGTCTGGTGGTCTTTACGATTCTGGTCATCATCAACTTTGTGGTCATTACGAAGGGCGCCGGTCGCGTCGCGGAAGTCGCCGCGCGGTTCACCTTGGACGCGATGCCCGGCAAGCAGATGAGCATTGATGCCGATCTCAACGCCGGTCTGATCAACGATAAGGAAGCCCGCCAACGACGCAAGGATATCGCGCAGGAAGCAGATTTCTATGGGGCCATGGATGGTTCGAGCAAATTTGTCCGTGGTGATGCCGTGGCCGCCGTCATCATTACCTTCGTCAATATTGTCGGCGGTCTGACGATCGGCGTCTTGCAACAGGGCATGACGGTGGCGGCTGCGGCGCAGACGTATACCTTGCTGACGGTGGGTGAAGGACTGGTCGCGCAGATTCCGGCGCTCATTGTGTCGACCGCCGCCGGTATCGTTATCACGCGCGCGGCGTCGGAAGTCAATCTGGGTTTTGAAATCAGCCGGCAAGTGCTCATTTCGCCCAAAGCGATCGGCACCGCCTCCGGCATCTTGCTCACCCTGGGCCTGGTCCCTGGACTTCCCCATGTGGCGTTTCTGGCCTTGGGGGGACTGAGCGCGTGGATCGCCTACCAATTCAACGAGCAGCAGAAGTTGGCTGAAGCCGCCCCGGCGCAGGCCGCCCCGCAGGTCAAGGCGGAAGAGTCGGCCACGCAGGTGGTCCCGCTGGATCTCATGGAAGTGCAGGTCGGGTATGGACTCATCAGTCTCGTCGATGGAGGGCAGGGTGGGGCCCTGTTGGATCGAATTAAAGGGCTGCGGCGACAGTTCGCCGAGCAGATGGGTTTCGTGCTTCCCCCCATTCATATTCGGGATAACTTGCAACTTCGGCCCAATGAATATGCGGCCCTGCTGAAAGGTGTCGAATTGGCCAAGTCTGAAGTCATGCCCGCACATGTCTTGGCCATCGACCCGGGAACGGCTCAGCGCGGTGCTATCCAAGGACTTCCGACGAAAGAACCGGCCTTCGGTCTGCCGGCCCTGTGGGTGCCGGGGAAGCAACGTGAACGGGCGCAACTGGCGGGATATACCGTCGTGGATCCTGGGTCTGCGATCGCCACGCACCTGTCGGAGCTCATCAAGCGGCATGCACATGAACTTCTGGGGCGGCAAGAAGTGCAGGGCTTGCTCGATGAACTCGGCAAGAACCACCCCACGTTGGTCGAAGAAGGCATTCCCAATCTGATTCCGTTGGGTACGCTTGTCAGGGTGTTGTCGCATCTCTTGCGGGAGGGCGTGCCGATTCGTGACTTGCGTACGATTCTCGAAACGGTGGCCGACCATGCGGCGAGCACCAAAGATCCCGATATCCTGACGGAAGTCGCCAGGCAAGCGCTGGGACGGACCATTACGAAGCCCTACCTTGCGCCGGATGGCTCTCTGCCGATCATCGGGCTGGATCCACGATTGGACCGCACGCTGGCCGATCAGGCGAATGCGGCGGGACAGGGAAACCAGTGGGTGCCCGATCCGATGGTGGCACAGAAACTGCTCACCGCATTGAAGGCTGCCGCGGAACGTATGGTTGGGCGAGGACATCAGCCGGTCATTTTGTGCTCGCCTTCGTTACGGCGGCATCTGCGGAAATTGACGGACAGAATTTTGCACTCGGTGCCGATCT
>JACOEF010000475.1 GCA_024998705.1 Nitrospira sp. | reverse complement strand
TTTTCCGGCGATCGTGTGGAGGTTGAGACCGGGGAACGGGCTCCCCGCTACCTGTCACTCGAGGCCGGCGGAGACGAGGCGCGTGGACTGCAGCCTGGAGGGGCGGTGGAGATCATGGTCAACGATCGTGATGAGATTGTGGCCTATCAGCGCCCTGCGGATCAGCCGCCGACAAAAACTTTCCGCGGCTCGCTGGGGAGAGCGTTCAACCCTCAGAAGGAACGGGTGACCATTCGTCTCGATACGGGGCGGGATGTGGGGTTCTATGCGCGCAGGGTCGCCATGGAAAAGTTGGCGGCCCTTGAGGTGGGCGAGACCGCCGATTTTGCCGTCGATCGAGCCTATCTGCTTGTCGATGTGTTTTCGCTAGGGAAGCCCCGTGAACTGGCGCTTGGGTCTTCACCGCGCGCACCGCAACATCGTCTGGAGGGGGCATTCGTGACCATTGGTGACGGACACATGCGTCTGAGAATGAAGATCGATGACATTCAATCGTTTCCGGTGCGTTCGCTGCTGCAGCCGGCCATTGAGCAGTTGGCTCCCAATGAATTGGTGTTGGTGTATCTCGATGCGCAGGGGCAGGTCGTGGATATGGTCAGGAAGAGCGGGCACTGAGCCCCGTCAACGGCGTGTGGGAAGGTCGATGAGTCGGGTAACCAACCAGTCATTGAGGCGATCCGGGAGGAGCAGTGCCAGATAGGTGCGGATGGCGGCATCCGACCCGACGAGATAACGCGTTTTGGGCCACCTCGCTCGCAAGGCGTGGGCCACAGCCGCGGCCACCACGCTGGCCGGTTGTGCCTGTTCTCCGGCCGCAGTGGCGGCTTCCTTCACCCGGGTGAAGCCTTGCTGGTACATACCTTTGAGGTCCTGACTCCAGGCTGCGTCCCAGGCATCGACTTCCCTTCTGGTCTTTCCCCAAATGGGTGTGGCAATCGCACCGGGCGCGATGAGTGCGACGCGGATGCCCCAAGGCTGGAGTTCCAGGCGCAAGGCATCGGTGATCGCTTCCAGGGCATGTTTCGATGCGGCATAAGGGGCCATGAACGGCATGGAGGCTCGTCCGGCGATAGAGCCCATGTTGATGATGCGTCCTCGCCCCGCGCGGATCAACGGCAGAAACGTTTGGGTGACTGCGATCAGGCCGAACACATTCACCTCAAACTGCCGCCGCCAGGCGGCGAGGGGTAACAGTTCGATCGGGCCGGCAACGCCGATGCCGGCATTATTGACGAGGCCGACGAGGCCACGGTCTCCTACCATGGCGGCGACGGTATGACTGGCTGCCGAAATCGAGGCGGGATCGGTGACATCGAGGCGAATGGGCATGAGGCGCGGTCCGGCCTGTTGCTGAAGCCGTTCCCCGTCGGCGGCCTGACGCACGCCCGCGAAGACGCGGTATCCCAGTTTGTCGAGTGCCAGTGCGCAAGCGGCCCCGATGCCGGTTGAGGCGCCGGTGATGACGACGGAGTCGGACTGAGGCGCCGGTGACCACCAATTCAGCATCAGCAGGATCTTCCTCTTGGCTGGTCGCGTACCCTATCATAATTTACGGCGTGACCCTACTCCCGGTTTCATCTTGGAGAAGGGTGGTCGGGGGGGCTATGTCTGATGCGGGTGTGAGTATTCAGTCGGGAGAATCGGCCGGGCGCGACGGGTAGATCGTCCGTTCGGGACTCGTCGTGGAAAGGAGGAGTCATGCGGAGACCAAGGTGGAGTCGTGGAGTCGTGGCGTTGCTGGTGCTCGGTACGTCCGGCTGTGTCGATACGCACATCGGTCGCTCGGATACTGCCGGTGCGTATGGGGCCGGTGAGGCCGTGACCGTTCACCCTCGGGAAATCGATGAGGTGCTATACAACCCCGGCATGGGCTTTGCCGATTTCCATTTTGGATTCGGGCATCCCCCGACTGCCGAGGAGTATCCGCACACAACCGTGGCCTATTTTCGTTGGCCGTGGGCCGAGCTGGAACCAGCCGAAGGTCAGTACAACTTTGCCCTCGTCGACCGGGTGATCGAGCAGGCCAAGGCTAAGGGGGAGACACTCGCGATCCGCATCGTGTCTGAGTACAAGACCGGCACGCCGCAGTGGTTACTCGATAAGGGGATCAGGAGTGTGAAGGAGACGGACGGAATTTTTCCGGACTATAACCATCCCATTTTTCTCGACTACCATGAACGGCTCATCCGTGCGTTCGGGGAGCGATATGGCCGGTCCGTTGATATCGACCATGTGGACATCGGCTCCGTCGGATGCTGGGGTGAGTGGAATACGGCTTGTTGCGTCGGGGTGGAAGTGCAATGCAAAGAGTTCTATCCGACGGAGGCGAACCAGCTTGCGATCACGGACTGGTACCTGAAGTATTTTTCCGGCACCCCACTGGTGATGCTCCACGGAGGACCACTGAAATATGCGGCATCGCGCGGGGCCGGATGGCGAGCGGATTGTTTCGGTGACTACGGGTATTTTAGCCCGGACTGGAACCATATGGAGCATGCGTATCTGCCGGTGCTGGCGGACCCGGTTATTGCGGAGGCCTGGAAGCGTGGGCCGGTGCAGATGGAGGTCTGTGGCTATATTCACGAGTGGTACGAGCGCGGATTCGATCTCGATCGTATTTTAGACGCAGGGTTGGAGTGGCATGTGTCGGTGTTGAATGCAAAGTCGAAGCCGGTACCGGCGGCGTGGCGCCCGCGGTTTAACGAATTTCTTAAGAAACTCGGGTATCGATTCGTGCTACGCGAACTGTCCCATACGGCGATGAGTCAACCCGGTGGGCACCTTCTGTTCCCCTCGCGCTGGGACAATAAAGGCGTGGCGCCGATCTATCACCCCTGGCCGCTGGCCTATCGGTTGCGATCGAGTTCGGATCAGGTGGCGGCGCAATGGACCAGCTCCGCCGATCTCACACAGTGGCTGCCGGGGCCTTCGCAGCAGGTGGAAGATCGGGTGGTGGTGCCGGAGACAATTCCGGTCGGCTCGTATCACCTGGATGTGGCAATTCTGTCCGAGGATGCCCGTTCCGCCCATGTCGAGTTGGCGATTGAAGGGAAACGGACGGATCGGTGGTATGCAGTGTCACGTGTGGAGATTCGCTAACCCTTCGATGTGGACTTGGGAAGGACGGTCGGTGCGGATGAGTCGAGACGGGATCGTTGTGCGTTTCGGGGCGGTGGTGTTACGCGACCAGCGCCGGCGCGACCAGCTCAAGCCGGAGGATCGTATCCACCTGGTTGCCCTTCCCTCGGTATTCTATCCGGTCGAAGCTCAGTTTGTTGGCCATAGCGATTCCACGGCCATGGGTATCGGCGGCCCGTTCGGGGTCGAAGTCTAGGTATCTCTGCCAATCAAACCCGTTGCCTTGATCGGTGATTTGTAAAGAGAGCAGGCCCGGCTGGCGGGAAAAATGCGCCGTGGCCACACGGGTGGAGTAGGGGACCTCGTGCAATCGGCGGGCGATTTCCTTCTCGAGGTTGTCTTCCTCGAGGAGGCGCGTTTTTTGTGCGTAGCCGATATTTAAGTTGCCGTGCTCGACGGCGTTCAAGGCCAGCTCGAGAATGCCGGTCACCACCCGGCCGGGATCAGGATAGGCATGCGCGAGCAGCATGGCAAGATTCTTTGCCTCGTCCGGCGTCTTGAATGTGAAGACGGCCGAGTCCAGCAGGTGCATCGTCGCCGTCGTCCGGTGAAGATCCTGGCGCAATTCGAGGTAATTGCGGTGATCGCGGATGGCCGCGTCGACGATGGCTTGTAGGGTTGCTTTGTCGAACGGCTTCCCCAAATAGTAATACGCTCCAGCCTGTAAGGCTTCCTGTGTCTGCTGCGGCGTCGCCTCTGATGTCTGCATGATGACGGGAACCTGGCTCAGGATGGAATGTTGTTTCATTCTGCACAGGACTTCCATCCCATCCATCCCCGGCATGATGCGATCAAGGAGTATGGCCTGGAACTGATCCGGTGCTCGCTCCAGCATCTCCCAGGCTTCGGTGCCGTTTTTCGCCGTGATGCACACATAGTTCTTCTCGTGTAGGAATTCGAGCAGGACATTGAGATTGAGTGGAGAATCATCCACGAGAAGTAACTGTGCCTGTGAGGACATCATGATAGAGGGCACTTCCGGTGCCGGCTCGACCGGCGGAGTCTGACCCATAGGTTGTACGTCTTGCATCGGGACACAAGGCGCTGATATCCCTATCGGATGTGCCCTGAAAATACTTAAGTGTGTGGGAATGAAGGATAAGCCGAAGGGCTCCACCGGGGGATAGCGCCTGGTGGAGCCCTTCTGGGAGGGGCTACTGCTTGACGATGTCCAGCAATTCCACTTCAAAAATCAAGGTGGCACCCGGCTTGATGACTGGGGGTGACCCACGGTCTCCGTACGCGATCCCCGACGGGCAGACCAACTTGCTCTTTCCGCCGACTTTAATCAGCTGCACGGCTTCGGTCCAGCACTTGATGACCTGGTTAAGGGGGAACGTGGCGGGTTCGCCCCGTTTGACAGAGCTGTCGAACACGGTTCCATCGGTCAGTGTCCCGTGATAATGAACCTTCACCGTATCGGTGGCCTTCGGCGTGGCACCCTTGCCTTACTTGATAGTCGTGATGATGGCACCCGATTCCGTTTTCTTCGCTCCCGGCTCTGCCGCTGCCTTGGCTAGGAACCCAGCCCCGGCTTTTTTCTCAACCTCGGCCAGCGCGGTGGAGCGGACTTGCTGCAGCTGTTGAATCTTCGGGCCATACACCTGCAAGTCGACCTTCTGCGGGTGTTTTAAGACGCCATCGACCAGACCGGCTTTGACGAATTCCAGTTCGGATT
>JACOEF010000721.1 GCA_024998705.1 Nitrospira sp. | reverse complement strand
ATCGCTTGCTTAAACTCCGCATAGGCCAATTGGAAATCCTGCTTGTCGCGAGAGGCTTCGAAGGCCCTCGCATAGACTGATCCCAGACCATGATGGTACAGCGCCTTGCCTGGATCCCATGCAACGGCGGTCTTCAATCCTTCGATTGCCGCATCCGTTTCACCCGTCATGGCCTGATGCGAAGACCTGTCAAACGTCATCCAGGCGACACCCATTCGCGTCACGTCTACGCCGGCAACCAGCACCAGACATGCTGCCCCAATTCCCCACGCCCAGCGTGAATGAGTCGACATGACATACACGGCGTCGGTTTGCCCACGAGTCAGCCGTGCGGCCGACACAATCAATGCGCCACAGACCACCAGTAGGATGGCCAGAGCCGACTCGCGCAAACTTGAGTCCAGCATGGCATGGGTCAACAATCCGACGACCCCACCCCCAGCCCCCACCATGAAACTTCTCTGCCAACGGCGCAGTCGAGACTGAAGAACCTGCCGTAGCTCGCGGAGGAGCAGAACAATCCCGACTCCAAACACGAACATCGCCCCCGGCCCCATCTCGACGCCCATTTGAAGGTAATCGTTGTGCGGGGTCTGCGCCACTTTCCCAAACCGGGAAATTTCACCATCAACCGGAAACGCATAGAGAGGGTATGTGTACTGATAGAGTCCCAATCCGATGCCCAACGGATGGTCGACCATCTGCGCGATCGCCCCCTGCCACATCTGCCAGCGAGCATAGGAAGCAGGATTCTGTTGATGCTCCGCCAACACTCGATCACGGATCGGCGTCGGAAGAAACAGTCCGAGCAATACCAGCGCCACCGCACAGCTCCCGGCCAATTTCCATCCATATCGAGCCGTCAACACAAAGACCGTCCCGACAAGACATACGATCATGCCCCCACGAGACTGGGTCAACAGGATCGCGAAAAACAGGCCGCCCAAAGCCGTGCCCAGCCCGAGCCACCACAAGAGGGGAGACGTCCACAACCGTGAACTTGCCGAGACTTGACGGGAGCCATAAATGGCGACACTCAACAGAATCGTCCAGGTCACGGTGAGATATCCGGCCAGAAAATTGGGATTAAAAAAAGTCCCGCTTGGCCTCAGAACATTCCCTGCCAATCCCTGCATGATGGCCCAGCTTGCTTCGCCGACGCCCATCAGCACGACCACAATAATCAGCGTACGAATATGCTCCCATCGGTCCACGAAGGAGACCAGCAAATAGAATAGCGTTGCATACCCCACGATCATGATGAACCACTGCCGGCTGGGATGAGCGTAGGGCGATAAGAGCGTCGCCACCAAAGCCAGTCCGACAAACGCCAGCACGACGTACCGCATTGTCAGCACAGGGATGGTGAGCCGACCCGCTCGAATGCCGGCTGCCACAACGATTCCCAGCCACGCCAGAATCAACAGCCTGATGATCATTTGCGCCGGATGAGTCGTGCCGCCCTCCTGCAGAGGAGAGAAGAGCACGAGTGCGCTGATCAGCAGCAGTGATACGGAATGAAGAATGTTCATCGCGGTGCCGTGTCCACTTAACCAAGCAGCTCTCTCCTGCTTTATCAGACAAGCCCAATTTGGCAAAGTGAATTTGAATACTGCGGCGAGATGGATTGTGAACCGAAAAAGAACCTGGGGGCGTTAGCGGAAACGTTCGTCGAAGGTAAGCCGGAATGAAAACGGGGGAGGAATGATATTCCTCCCCCGTCTCTGAAACACTCTGCGGCTGATCCTTAGCTGATCACGTCGTCAGGAACTGCCACGGTCAGACCGCCCTTGATGTCATTGACGGACCAGCCATCGATCGTCGGGTCGTTGTCGATGCTGGCTACGGCCGAGGCGGTGAAGCCAACCGTACCAGCCGCCGAACTGGCAAGCGAGGGCACTGCCGGAGCCGCATCAGATTGAACCACGCAGGCAACCGGGGCGCCGCAGGGAATCTGATCGATGCCAACGGAGTTGGAAGACGCGCCGTTACCGAGAATAGCCGGGCTACGGTACGTGTATCGATTCGTCGTTCCGGCGAGCGCATATCCGATCTCAGAGAAGCTTCCATAACGTGAGTTTTCGCTGAGGTAGGCCGTCTCTGCCACGAAAATCGCGCCCAGGTTGGTCTTGGCTTCAGACTGTCTGGATTTCGCCTGGTAGCGCAAGAAATTGGGAATGGCGATGGCCGCCAAGATACCGATGATCGCCACGACGATCATCAACTCAATCAACGTAAAACCTTTCTGACCCTTGATTTGCTTCAACATACTT
>JACOEF010000720.1 GCA_024998705.1 Nitrospira sp. | reverse complement strand
CCCCCCGAAAGCTGAACCGGATAGTGCGACATTCGATGTCCCAACCCGACAGCATGCAGCAATTCCTCCGCTCGCTTCGGAGCCTGCGAATCACCTGCGAGTTCAAGCGGAATCGACACATTCTCCAACGCCGTGAGCGTTGGAATCAGATGAAACGATTGAAAGATATACCCGACATTGGCCAGGCGCAGTCGCGCCATCGCCTGCTCACCGAGCGCCGTAATCTCAACCCCGTTCAGCCAAATGGTGCCGGAAGTCGGTCGGTCAAGCCCCGCAATCAAGCCCAATAGCGTGGACTTGCCGCTCCCGGAAGGCCCGATAATCGCAACCGTTTGCTTTTCCGGAATCTCTATCGTGACATCGTCAAGAATGGTCACCGTCTGACCGCCTGCGGCCAGCTGCATCGTTACCTGCTGAGTGGTAATCATAGTGTGGAGGATTCCTCAATGGAGTACCCGCAAAACGATTTCATATTATACTGTACAGATGTCGACCTGCTCGGAGCGTTTGAATTTTGTCGCGCGCCAAGGAACTGCCTGCCTTATGGCACTGATCCTCGGCGGACTATCAGGATGCGATCAATCAAGTACGCCCACGGCTCCTTCCTCAGTCGACAACCTTACACCCGCAACTCCCTCCTCCTCAGAACAGACACCTCTCCGCGAAACGCCTCTGGCGACATCGATCCCGCCGGCTGACAATCGGCCCCGTATCATCGCGTTTGGAGACAGCTTGACCGCCGGCCTAGGAGTCATCCCGGAACAGTCGTACCCTACCCAACTTCAGAAACAACTCGATGCCATGGGCTTTCACTACCAGGTACTCAATGCGGGGGTCAGTGGGGACACGTCAGCAGGAGGACTTCGCCGTGTTTCCTGGGTCCTTGCCGGCAAGCCACGGGTGGTGATTCTTGAGTTGGGCGGGAATGACGGACTGCGCGGCCTCGGTCTGCCTGAAACCCGATCACACCTCGACGCGATCATCAGACAGTTAAAGGACGCTCGCGTACAAGTGATCTTGGCGGGAATGAAACTCCCCCCGAATTACGGCGAAGAATATACCGCTCGATTCGAAGCGATGTATCGGGATCTCGCGCAGCTCCATGGGCTTCCCCTTATCCCATTTCTACTTGAGGGCGTAGGAGGGGAGAAGTCCCTCAATCAAGCCGACGGCATTCACCCGACAGGGGAAGGGTATCGAATCGTGGTCGAGAACGTGCTCCGGAGCCTGCTCCCCGTGCTAAAAGACACCTCGACCAACTCGTCAGCAAAAAAGAAAAAGACGTGAAACATCCTCTCCGCTAGATCAAGCGGAGGAACATTTCACGCCACAAGACAATGAAAGCTGGTTAGCTCTTCTTGAAGAAGGTGTCGTAGACCCCAAAACCCAAGATCAGAGCGATCAAGGTGT
>JACOEF010000248.1 GCA_024998705.1 Nitrospira sp. | reverse complement strand
TACGGCTGCCGTGAAACGTCGACGCGAATTCCCACCATGAGCGGCCGTATAGGACGCCACAGCCTGCCAGGCTTCTCGTACCTGTCCCTGTCGAAGAAGCGACACCCAATAGTCTTGAAAATAGCTGGAATAACCACCAATGGTCTCATCAGCACCCTGCCCATTCAATACGACACGAATCCCGTGGGACGCGGCAAGGCGCATGAGCTGATAGCCGACTACGGCCGTCATCGTATGCACCGGCTCATCTTGAAACCAGAGTAACCGGCGCAGATCGCTCCATAACTCGGCCGGGCTGGTTCCCAGCTGCCGGAGCTGAGCATGGGTCTGAGCCAACGTATCGGCAATATACTTCGATTCGTCGAACTCCTTCGCCATGTAGCAAAAGGCCTGGAGAGAGTCAGACGTACTACTGCTCGCCTCGCCTCGCTGCCTGGCTGCGGCGCAAATGATTGCGGTCGAATCAAGTCCTCCCGACAAGCAGACGCCTACCGGAACATCACTTCGCATTCGAATTCGAACGGAGTCTTCGAACAAATTGGCAAACGTCGTCGCAGGGTCCTCGGATACACTTTGAGGTAACACATCCAGGGACCAGAAGAACCATTGATGCCACGTGCCATCGAGTGTCAGCTCAAACCCGCTCCCTGGAGGAATTTGCTCAATCCCTTCGTAGAACGTTTCGACCTGACTGTCCAGACGTCCATCCAAGAGAAACCTGAAAGCAGTGCGCCAATTGATCTCACCACGCCGGTATCCCGACGCTCGTAGCGCCTTGATCTCTGAGGCGAACTGCATCACGTCTGCAGTACGGCTGTAATATAGAGGCTTGACGCCAAATCGATCGCGCGAGCCAAACAGCCGCCGATGCTGGCGATCATAGATCACAAATGCCCACATGCCATTGAGTCTAGACAAACACTCGCGACCCCACTGACGGTAGGCCGCAAGCAGCACCTAGCTGTCCCCGCTTGACCGAAATTGGTACCCCAATTGCCGAAGTTCGGACCGCAATTCGACATAGTTAAAGATCTCACCGTTGAAGACCAGCACATACCGCTCGTCTTCACTCACCATGGGCTGATGGCCGGCCTCAGACAAATCAAGAATCGAAAGTCGGCGAAATCCCATTCCAACCGCACCATCGACATAGATCCCACTATCGTCGGGACCTCGGTGCAGCAAGCTCTTGGCCATCCGTTCGATCGCCACGCGCTCTATCGGCTGCCCCTTCAACCCTATGGCAACTGCAATCCCACACATAACAACTATCTAAGTCCTTGTTTAACGACGAGGCTCTTCGTGGATGTTCGCTACTTCGCGACAACCTGTCGGAAATAATCTGTCGCTTTCCTGATGCCATCCTCCAATTCGACTTTCGGTTCCCAACCCAAAAGACTCTTGGCTCTCGTAATATCCGGCCGGCGCACCTTCGGATCATCGGCTGGAAGCGGGCGCTCTTCGATTACGCTCTTAGATCCAGTTAATTTCAAGATAATCTCGGCAATTCCACGAACCGTGAGTTCCCGCGGATTCCCGATATTGACCGGATCATGAATACTGTCCAGAGCCGCGTCGGGCTTTTGCGTGAGGAACTTCGTGCGGTCGGTGCGTTCCGCGACTGACTTGTCAGACTTCACCATCAACAATGCCACGATACCACGAACTAAATCATCGACATAGCAAAAGCTACGGGTCTGAGACCCGTCGCCAAAAACCGTCAATGGTTTGCCCTGAAGTGCCTGCACGATAAAATTCGAGACAACCCGGCCATCTTTCGGCCTCATCCTGGGGCCGTACGTGTTGAAAATTCGAACGATGCGTGTATCAACACCATGATACCGGTGATACGCCATCGTCATGGCCTCAGCAAACCGCTTCGCCTCATCATAGACCCCACGCGCACCAATGGGATTCACGTTCCCCCAATAGGTTTCTGGTTGCGGATTGAGCAACGGATCTCCATAGACTTCTGAGGTGCTAGCCAATAGAAAGCGCGCCCCTTTGGCTTTCGCCAACCCAAGTGCCTTGTGTGTCCCCAAAGCCCCCACTTTCAATGTAGCAATGGGCATCTCTAGGTAATCTTGGGGACTCGCCGGAGACGCGAAATGCATTACTGCGTCCAACTGTCCATCTACATGCAGGTAATCACACACATTGTATTTCACAAAACTGAATTTTGGATTTCCGATCAGGTGAGCAATATTCTCAGCCCGTCCGGTAATCAAATTATCCAGCGCAATGACGTCATGTCCCTGTCCCACAAGCAACTCGGACAAGTGGCTACCAAGAAATCCTGCTCCACCCGTAATCAATATTCGCATGAATTAATTCCTCCTTCGTGTTCACTCTGCTGCCGGTTAGTCGAGCGCAAACTCTTTCTTCCAATTCGAATCGTCTTCGAGTGGCTTCTGGTCGGCCTTGTACAGCACACAATTCTCAAGGACGAGCACGTCCATTTCGGTGCGCATAAAACACCGATACGCATCTTCTGGAGTGCTGACGATCGGTTCCCCTCTCACATTGAAGGACGTATTCACAAGCACTGCGTGCCCGGTCTTGGCTTCAAAGGCCTTAAGCAAGGCGTAGTACCGTGGATTGGTGTCCTGATGAACAGTTTGAATCCGCGCTGAATAGTCAAGATGAGTTACCGCAGGAATGTCGGACCGTGGAATATTCAACAATTCAATCCCCCATAATTCATCATGAGTCGAACTCACTGGAAGACGCCGTTTTTCAACGACGGGCGCCACGAGGAGCATATAGGGGCTGTCGACATTCAGCATAAAGTAATCGGATACTCGTTCACGTAACACTGACGGCGCAAAAGGCCGAAATGATTCCCGATACTTAATCTTGAGGTTCATCACCGACTGCATATCCCTATTGCGGGCGTCTCCCAGGATACTACGTCCACCCCATGCCCTCGGCCCGAACTCCATACGTCCCTGCAACCACCCCACCACCTTCCCTGCAGCGAGTTCCTCAGCCACACGAGCATAGAGATGATTCTCATCAAGCCGGATATAGGGGGCGCCTGATTTCTTCAGGTAGGTTTCAATTTCTTCATTGGTGTAAGAGGGCCCTAAATACGATCCCTTGATACCATCTTTTCCGGGAATCACTTTACGTGGCTGTTGCTCATAGTGGTGCCACGCAGTGAGTGCGGCACCCAATGCTCCACCCGCATCGCCTGCGGCAGGCTGTATCCAGAGCCCTTTGAAGGGACCCTCTCGAAGGATACGTCCGTTACCAACACAATTCAGAGCGACACCACCGGCCATGCACATATAGTCTTCACCGGTCTCCCGGTGCATCGTGCGAGACAGCCGCAGCATGACTTCCTCTGTCACTTCCTGGACTGAACGGGCCAGATCCATTTCGCGCTGAGTCAGTTTGGATTCCGGCTTACGAGGTGGCCCCCCAAAAACATCATCAAACTTTCCCCCGGTCATCGTCAGCCCGGTACAATAATTAAAATAGTCCATATTCAGACGAAAAGTTCCGTCCGGCTTGAGATCCAGCAAATGGTCGTAGATCGCCTTCACATATTTCGGCTCACCATAGGGCGCCAGGCCCATCACCTTGTATTCCCCTGAGTTCACCTTGAAACCCGTGTAGTACGTGAACGCAGAGTACAACAGCCCGATCGAATGCGGAAAAGGAATTTCCCAGAGAGGGGTCAGTACATTCCCTTGCCCCAGCCAAGCCGACGTCGTGGCCCATTCCCCCCCTCCATCCATACACAGCACCACTACCTTCTCATAGGGAGATGGGAAAAACGCTGATGCTGCGTGCGACTCATGATGCTCTGAAAAGAGAATCTGCGGCAATGAAGCCGTTGTCAGATCCGGGGCATGGATCAAGAATTCTTTCTGAAGCAGACTCTTTAAGAGCAACTTTTCCTTCAGCCACACCGGCATCGCGGCCACGAAGGACTGGAGACCTCGAGGTGCAAACGCGAGATAGGTTTCTAACAATCGCTCAAATTTGACCAGCGGCTTATCATAGAAGACCAGATGCCGCACATCCTTGAGGTCAATTTGTCCTGCCTGCAGACAGTAGTCGATGGCTCTGTGGGGAAACCCCGGATCATGTTTCTTTCTCGTAAATCGCTCTTCTTGGGCCGCCGCTATAATTTCGCCATCACGCACTAGGCACGCGGCGCTATCGTGATAGAACGATGAAATGCCCAGAATATTCATCACTGTTCTCCACCTATAGAGGAAGTAGGTCACTGCTCCAATCTAGCACCATGTCAGCAATCTCGCAGCAGACCTTCAGAGAGAGATAGAGCTTGCACAGAGGGACAGAGGTTGCGTCCCCATCCAAATGCCTGAGCATCAAGTCTAGTTTGAAACCTGGAATTCCTCTATGAATCCCAGGTATCGCTCTGCAATCGCTTCCCAGTTATACTCGCGACAAGCCCACTCTTTTCCCTGCCTGGCTAGCGTCTCGCGAAACACAACGTCCGAAGACAATCTCATCCAGCCCGTCGCGAGAGATACCGGATCTTCTGCAGGTACCACGATTCCAGTTGTGCCGTCCTGAACGATCTCCGGTACGCCATCAACATTGCTCGCAATGACCGCCTTCCCACAAGCCATCGCCTCCGCAATGACCAAAGGCATACCCTCAGCCCGCGACGCCAGGCCAAAGGCAAGGCAGGACTTCATCAAACTGAGCACCTGCCTATGAGTTTGATTCCCTAACAACTGGAGTTGATCTGACACACCCAGTTCGTGAGCTTGCTGTGTCAGCTTTTCACGCTCTGGTCCGTCACCGGCCACCACGAGTTGCAACACCACCCCCCGTTGTTTTGCCTCCCGCAAAGCCGCGATCACAAGGTCGATCCCCTTCCGATGGATCAGATGCCCCGCAGTGAAGAAATAATTTGGGGGTAGAGTTAGGCCTGTCTCACCAGCGGAAACGGCCTCGATGACATCTAACGGCGCGCCGTTCGGAAGTAGCCGACGGCATCTCAGATGTACGCCTTGCAGCACAGATTCCACTTTCGCCAAGAGTGTTCGGGAGACACCCAACACCAGATCGGCCTGCTCCAGTAAGAACCGGACCAATCGCTGCTCTCTGGGATCCCACAGGGACAAGTCATGAGCATCATTGCCCTGATACGTTACGATCAGGGTGGTTCCGAGCACGCGCTGCAATACGCCGAAATAGAACATTGAGGGTAGCGGGTACTGAATTAAAATTGCGTCGAGTCGTTTCCACTTAGCCAACCAGATAAGCTGGACCATTGTAAGCGGGAACCAGAGACCACACATGATCACAGCACGGATAGGATGCGTTGATGACACCGGGGAGCGGAGGTACATGCCGTAGACAGGAATATTATCCAATGCTTCAATTTGACGAAGGCGATTTTCATGATCGGCGACACAAATGGTCAGATTGTGGCCCTTTTTCTGAAATTCTCCCGCCAGGCGAGCGATAACAGTGCTAACCCCTCCGGTCAGGGACGGCCTCCAAGGGGTGACGAGCATGATATTCATAGTTCTGGGGGAACCTGCTGATACAGACCGCTTACCAATGTTCGTGGCTGGGCCAAAACCGATTCAATTGCGTTGAGCCACCTGACGACTAATATAGGTCTTAGCAAAATCCAGATAGAGATCGAGATCAAACGGCCGCTGGCGGATCAGGCTCGAGAGACGCCTCCTGGCAATTGCACCCGAACACTCCCGCCGCTCAAGATATGCCAACTGTCTCTGTGTGGCATATAGTTGCGCCTGAACCAATT
>JACOEF010000543.1 GCA_024998705.1 Nitrospira sp. | reverse complement strand
GCCATGCCTTCGATCTGCATGTATCGGTGCTGGAGCTGCCACTCGTCGTTCTGCTCCATCAGCACAGCCCCGACGAGGCGGATGATGCTGTCTTCGTTCGGGAAGATTCCGACGACGTCGGCGCGGCGCTTGACCTCCTTGTTGAGCCGCTCGAGCGGATTGGTTGAGTGTAACTTCGTGCGGTGCGGGGTGGGGAAGCCGGTGTAGGCGAGCACGTCGGTTTCGGCCTCGTCCATGCAGGCGCCGAGCTTGGGCCAACGGGTGCGCAACTGGTCGGCGACCTGTCGCCAGACCTGCGTTGCGCTTTTCTGATCGGGCTGCAGGAAGACCTGGCGGATCGCGGCGGCGACGACAGTGTTCTGGCCCTTGGGCACATAGGACAGGGCATTGCGCATGAAGTGCACCCGGCAGCGCTGCCAGGTGGCGCCCATGACGCGGGTGATCGCGCCCTTGAGGCCCTCGTGAGCATCGGAGATGACCAGCTTCACGCCGGTAAGACCGCGCCGAACAAGGTCCTTCAGGAAGTCGGACCAGAAGACCTCCGCTTCCGAGGGGCCGATATGCAGGCCGACGATCTCGCGCCGGCCCTCGGTGTTGACGGCCATGGCGATTATTGCGGCAACGCTGATGATCCGCCCGCCTTCGCGTACCTTGAGATAGGTGGCATCGAGCCAGAGATACGGCCATTCGCCGGTGAGCGGGCGTTTC
>JACOEF010000719.1 GCA_024998705.1 Nitrospira sp. | reverse complement strand
GGAGATAGACACGAGACCAGTCGATTCCGAGCAGGTAGGGGACATGGGAGCCGAACGGATGCCCGTTCCGGAGGGTCAGCAAGACACCGGTTCGGGCCTGCTCGGTGAACGTTCTCCACGCGGCTTCAACCGCTTCATTCGACAGGGCATCCGGCATCGGCATGAAGTCACCTCCCAGTGGGAAGATTGTAGCGGCCTTCGGCGAATTGTCCAGCTCTGCATGAAGGGTGTATGGACGGATGATCTGCCTCTGTGGGGAGCAGGCTTTTCATCGTGAGGGAGGACAGGATAAGATGGCCTCCGGCGAGTAGAGACATGGCTATGCGAGAAAGGGAGACGCGTACGATGAGACACATGCGATGGGGATTTCTCATGGTAGGACTGTGCGTGCTCATGGGGGGGGCCGGGTGTGGCGGTAAGCAAGCCGAGATCAAGGAAGACCGGTTGACCGTCGGGCGTGTCCAGGGTGAGGTGAAAGTCGGGATGTCGGCTGCGCAGGTGGCGGAACTCGTGGGTTCGCCGAATATCGTCACCACGGACGAGAAGCGCCGGGAGGTCTGGATTTATGACAAGGTCTCGACCGATCGGGTGGATACGGCGAGTTCTTCCTATGCGGGCCTGATCATTCTGGGAACCAACTCCAGCGACCGCTCGAGCTCGCAGCGTCAACGCACCCTCACGATCATCATCAAGTACGACGAAGAGAAAAAGGTTCGGGACTTTGCCTACAACTCTACCCAATTCTAAGGAGATCGGTCGACTCTTGCTGCGCCTCCTCGCGGCCCTGGTGTTGTGCGTCGGGCAGCCCGTGCTATTTCTGGGTTGCGCGCAACCGACGCAGCCGGCGGAATTGTTTCAACTCACGCCGGAGAGTACTGCGAATCGGGCCATGCAAACTCGCTTCTTCGATACGGAGAACGATCGGGAATTGTTATCTGCCTCTGCTGCCGCGCTTCAAGATCTTGGGTTTCAAGTTGAGGAAAGTGTGCGGGAAGTCGGGTTTCTGCGAGCCGCGAAAGAACGCAGTGCGCGGGAGTATGGCCAGTATCGAAACCGCTTCTTCTTCTGGCTGCTGTCGCTTGGGCATGTCGTCATCCCGATCGATCTGCACCAGAAAATCGCCGCCAGTCTCGTGACGCGCCCGTTGAACGCGAAACATTCGCGCCAGGAAGTCCGGATCGTCTTCTATCGGGCCGTGTGGAAGGGGGATGGACAGGCCGACCGCAACTACATTCCCCCCGGCGAGCAAAAAATGGAAATGATCCGGGACCCTGAGATTTATCAGCAATTTTTTGCGAAGCTCTCCAAGGCTGTGTTCCTGGAGCCGCATTCGATCTAACCACGAGGATTCATGAACTGGACACAGGTCGTCGGCGCGGTTGTGGTGCTAATCGGAAGTGTCGGGTTGTTCGGCTGTGCCGCGCCGGAACCGCGGCAAGAGCTTTTCACATCGACCGATGCGCAAATGAAAATTCGGAGCGCGCAGACCCGTACCTTTGAGGTCAAGGAGCAGATGGTTGCGATGCGCGGGGTCATCGCGGCTCTGCAAGATCTGGGATTTATCATCGAGCGCGCCAATGAACCGCTTGGACTGGTCACGGCGGCCCGGTTTGCCGAACCGAATTATTACGATGTGCTTGGCGTGACCGTGACCGTGCGTCCACAACCGGACGGGAAGACAATGATCCGCGCCAATGCGATCTACAACAGCAAACCGATCGAAGACCCGAAAGTGTATCAAAATTTCTTTGCGGCGGTGGAACGTTCGCTCTTCCTGGTGAAGGACTAGATGGTACGTTGCTCCGCTCGGCCCATGTTTTCCCGGCACAGCTGTTCGGGCAGCCGACTGTTCGTGGTCGGCCTTATTCTATTGACCTCCCTGACGGCCGGCTGTTCGCCCTATGAATGGCGTCATGACAACCAATGGGATTCGCGCGACCAGATCTGGCTGTCCGAAGCCAGCCAGGTCAAAGTACGGGCCGCTCAAAGCCGGGTCTTCGACACCGCCGATCGCCTCACAACGATTCAGGCCGTCGTGTCTGCCTGCCAGGACCTCGGTTTTGCCGTGGAGGTGTTGGATGACACGTTGGGCATTGTTTCCGGCAAGAAGTTCGACGACTATGAATCCTTGCCATGGGGTGATCCTAGTTATCACCTGTATCGGGACGACGGGCTCCTGATCCTCACGCGGCAGTTCCGCAGCTGGGGGCCGTTTTATCACCGGAGCAATCTTGTGCGCCTCACGGTCACGATTCGGCCGCGCGGAGACAAGCAGCTGGTCGTGCGCGCCAGCGCGCAGTATTACCTCAAGGCCATCGAGTCCCCAGAACCCTACCAACAGTTCTTTCGCACGTTGGAACAGGCGCTCTTCATCCAGGCGAACGCGGTACCGTAGCCACCGGATATGGCATTCGATGTGGTGTGCGCAGCCTACTATAGAGAGTCGAACGAGCCGGATGACTGCAACTCAAGGCGAACATC
>JACOEF010000718.1 GCA_024998705.1 Nitrospira sp. | reverse complement strand
GAAGCATGAAACCGGCGCGTCGCCGACTCACCTTCGAAATGCAATGTGATGCAGACCAATCGCAAGCGGCATGAGCGGCGTTCATCACCAAAAAATTCTGCGACTGATGTATTGCCCGAATCGTGCCCCCGGCTTTCCGCCAGGCACTGCAGGATGTCTTCGACATCAGTATCGAAATCTTTCGCGACTTTATCTGCAATTGAATGCAGGATTTGAGTCGGCTCGGTTTCGATCTCTACACTGTGGTTTTCCTGCCCATCTTCTTCTAAGCTTAAAGTGATTTTCACTTTATCCTCCTTAGTTTGTTAGGAATTGTGGTGATCGAAAAGGCCGTGCGCCTTCTCTCCTTTCCGCCAGATCGATTGGTATGGACCGGCTTGCACGGGCATGGGAAAGTGATTTAGTATGTTGTCCGGATGAGCTACAGATTCTCATGACATTGCTCCTGCATATTGATTGAGGATGTGCTTCAGCTCACTATGCGTTGTCTGCGCAGACAACACGATAACCAGTTCCGCCTCATCTGTCAAGGGGGGTGACATGCCTGCTATTGCTTTCGGAAAGTTTCTTGAGCGGCTTCGGGGCGAGCGAAACATGTCGCTTCGAGAGTTGGGTACGTTAGCCGACGTAGACCATGCGTATATTCATCGGCTGGAGACAGGCGTAAAGGAGGCACCGTCAGAGGAAATTCTTCAGAAATTGATCCGTGTGCTAAAGGCAGGAGAAAGAAAGGGCAAGATCCTGAGAATCCTTGTTGCGAAGTCTGTCGATTCGGATCTCATCGATCTGGTCATCGAAGAGGATGGTATCTCACTAGATTTGTTCGAAGCGGCTGCTCAGCTCAGTTTTCGAGGAAAACCCTCCGGAAAGGATGGCTGGCGACAGGTTATCAAGCAGCTGAAAGAGATTGCAGGGTGAATCGGCCATGGACGAAGCGAATGTAATCCTTGCCGCCTGACGATTCGTGAGAGCTATAGAGGGCCTCACGATACCAATCCAACTTGATGCGTATGTTCAGCAGGTGGGGGCAACGCTTCGTTATGCCGATCTTCCCAGCGGACAGTCAGGATACAGTGGGAAGATCGGCGGCAAATGGATAATCGTGATCAATTCCAATGAACGACTGGAGCGACAGCGGTTTACTGTTTGCCATGAGATCGCACATATCCACTTAATGCTGCCCACTAACCACGAGGGACAAAGTGATTCAGGTATCTATACGAAACGTCCACGAAATGAAGTGTTTTGTGACCTATTTGCGGCTGAAATTTTGTTACCATCTGATATCTTTAAAGCTCGAGTAGATGAAGCAGCACTCCGCTTTTCCACTTTGGACCGACTCTCTGAGGAATTTGCGGCTTCGTTGACAGCGACCGGCTCCCGATTCGCATTTCTAAACCGAGCCCACTGTGCGTTTGTTTTGGCAGAGGGCGGGTTTGTACGATATGCCGCGCGATCGTCCTCGCTCAGAGACATAAATGCCTGGATCCCGAATGGATACAAGGTCCCTCCTTCATCATTGGCAGCTCAGGGTAAAAACCTATCGTCAACACAACAGCAGGTGGTTGATCCTAATGAATGGTTCGAAGATTGGGACCGCGGTGGCACTCTTTACGAGGAGGCACGATATCTTTCTCAGTGGGATCAAACGCTTTCGCTCCTTTGGTTCGAAGAAGATCGCCTCCCCTCAGGCGGTACGAGCGAATATGAGCAGGATGAAGATTCCGATCCTTATTGCAGCGAACTAAGTGGCGATCTTCCCTGGCCCAAATAGGTCAGACACACCAGAAAATATAACGCCGCCGCTGATTGTAGTCGCCCCCCAGTACTAGATTCACCCGGCACAGGCCATTCCGTTAGACCCTTGCCAGTGCCTCTCTATTTTGCTCAATGTGCTTCTTGATCCTCTCTGGCAGAGCTCGCTCAGCAAGACGCAAATCATAAGCCTGCTGCAGGCCCATCCAGAATTCAGCTGTGGTATCGAAAAAGGTCGCCAGACGCACCGCAGTGTCGCCGCTTATACCCCGTTGTCCTTTAATGATCGCGGTAATCCGGTTTGCAGGCACACCGATCGACCTGGCGAGCATACTGGCATTGATCGCAGGCACAGACAGCTTCATAAACTCTTCCAACAGAATTTCTCCTGGATGAATGGGCCGCATGCCATTCTTAGTCATTGGATCGTCTCCTTCAGTGATAATCAGCGATCTCGACCTCATGGGGTTCGTCGGCCATCCACACAAAACAAATCCGCCACTGATCATTGATCCTGATGCTGTACTGTCCAACCCGATTCCCCTTCAATCGTTCCAAGCGATTTCCTGGAGGCGAACGCAGATCTTTGATGTCAGCTGCATTATCCAACATCGTCAGTTTTCGCTCAGCTACCTTTCGGAAACCAGAAAACTCCTTGACCATCTCTCCTGAAAAAAACCGCTCGGTCTTCTTATCTCGAAATGATCTGATCATCGTCAGGATACCATGATTTACGTTTTACATAACACGTATGTGCTAGTTTTGTGCTACTTTTCTTCAAAGACGACAGAATTCGGTAGAATTAATTGAACCGCCAGAAACACCTCAAGCCCTCTAATTATCAAGCAAAAGTGGGGAAACCATTGCAACAACAAACCCTTGCGAAATCTGCCATTTTTACCCTCCCTCTGATCGAAAGCCGATCCCTTTTCTCTTTGGGAAGTCGTTTATGGCGAGCTTTCCGGAAATGGTTCAAGATGAATAGTACTCAGCAAATGAAAGTGTCGACATACCGGTCTATGGTCTGTCCGCCGAATTAGGCCCTCTCGCACAGTCGCACAAAAACCTACTTCGAAACCTATGGAGGATGAACAAGTATTCCTATGCCAAAAGTGTTACTTCTTGACTTGTTTCCGGCCACGCAGTAGAAAAGCGAAACTTCCATCACTGAGAGGATAACAGCATGGCAAAAGCGATGACGAAGGCAAGAATTGCGGAGTACCTCGCGGAGAAATCTCACCTGACAAAAAAAGCCGCCACGCAGATCCTCGATGACATGGCCGCGCTGGCCTACAAAGAAAGTAAGAACGGGTTTAAGCTACCGGGCTTAGGCATGCTGGTTCTCAAGAATCGGAAGGCCAGAATGGGGCGCAA
This sequence comes from Nitrospira sp., assembly GCA_024998705.1. Taxonomy (GTDB): domain Bacteria; phylum Nitrospirota; class Nitrospiria; order Nitrospirales; family Nitrospiraceae; genus Nitrospira_A. The sequence continues at coordinate 10 of JACOEF010000718.1, read as the reverse complement.
TCCCCAGACG
>JACOEF010000439.1 GCA_024998705.1 Nitrospira sp. | reverse complement strand
CTGATCGCTGCTGGCAGCGTATGCGAGATCAGTCGAAGCAGGGATTCGAACTGTGATGGTCACTCCGCCCTCGGGCGCATGCTCGATTTCGATGGCGCCTCCGTGTGCCTGGACGATCTGGTGCGCGCGAAAGAACTCTTCAGGTGAAGTCGGGCTGTCAAGCTGTTCGCGCGAGGCTCCCAAGCGGTGTCCGGAGGTTCCCCTGATGGTGAAGCTCGCATACGATTGTGGAATGCTTGAGTCCGGAGAGGTGTGGCGTGTCATGGGGCCACGCTCGGGTGCAGGGAGAGGAGCCGTTTCGAGCAGGAGCGCAGGAGGGGTGCCGGAATCAGTGGCCAGCCGATGCGCATAGCCGAGCAGGATTCTCACGAGATGTTCCAGGGCGTGCGCTGCTCCTAGAATGCGCGGAAGGTGTTCAGCAAAGCGCGTGGTGACGAGGACCTCCGCTCCCTCCGGTTCCTGCCGGATTGTGTGCAGAGCCATCTGAATAATGTCGTTCAGCGCAAGGGGGGTGAACTCCAGAGAGGGAGCATGGATCGCCTGGACCAGTTGGTGGCCGAGTTGGCTGGCCCGCGAGGCCTTTTCAACCATCGTTTCGACATGTTGTTCGATCTTGCTGTCCTGAATAGAGCTCAGCAACCGTTGGGAGTCCTGCAAGAGTGTGGTGAGGGGTTGTTGGAGTTGGCGCGAGACCCGGGCTGCCTCCCGGGAGAGGGTGAGTTGGCGGTTGGTTTCCTGGAGTCGTGATTCCAGTTCCGCGAGGCGGTCTTGCTGCGCCTTCTGTTGAGAAAGGCCGCGTAGGATGCCCACGGTGCCGAGGTAGCGGTGTGTTGAGTTGAAGAGCCCCTTGGCTGTTATCTCGACCGCGATCGGCGTCGGGGGTCCATCCGCTGCCGATTTTCGATAGAGGGTGAGTTCAAGTCGGCGTACCGAACGATTGCCTGCCCGACGTTCGTTCAGCCGGAATCGCCCACTTGATTCTTGAAGGGGAGGCAGCAGGATCGAATAGTGTTGGCCGGCAAGCTCCTCAGGGGTGTATCCCATCACGGCGGTCACGCTGGCGCCCACGTAGACAAAGCGACCGTCTCGATCCAGTTCGTAGACCAAGTCGCTCAACGTCTCGATGACTCGCTGGTGGCGGTGGAAGGTGTGGTCGAGTTTCATTTGCAGGTCGCGCTTTTCAACCGCTTCCTGCACTGAAAACAACAGCTCGCTCACGAAGCCGGGCGAACGTTTGAACAGAAGAAAGTCGGCTCCGTTTTGCAGTGCCTGGATGGCGGTATGGGAGTCACTGTCGTTGGTCTGGAGGAGGATGGCCGCATAGGGGGCATTGCGACGAAGGCGAGCGAGAATGTCGAGGCCGCGGTCCGGCGCCAAGTCCTGATCGATAAGAATGATGTGCCATTCGTTCTGTTGGCTGAACAGCAGGGCCTCTTCGGAGGAGTAACCAGCCTCGATCCGGCAGCCGGAAAAAAACCCTCTCAGGCTGGAGGTGACCAGCTTGATTTCCTCGGGTTGTTCGTTGATGAGGAGGATATTGAGGGTCGGTTCAGGCAGCGACATGGAAGATTTCATGGTCCTCAAGCAGGGGGCCCATCATTCCACCGAGCTCCGGCTGGACGGACTCCCGAAATGGCATCACCGTACAGTGAGGAACCTGTTCCCCCTCCCAACGGGACAAGGATGGACTCAGGAAGTCGGTGGAATTGCATGAGTGGTTCAATATCATACACCGCATTGCGAATCCCAGCCCGCTGCCCGAGGGGGCGCGGCTACTTCGGTAGGGGCGTTCGATATGACAGGGGAACAAAAATGATCACCTCCATGGATTCAGAGCCAATTATGGCAAGGAAGGTGAATCTGTGGTGGATCGCGCCGGCCATCTGAAGGCCGGGGTAGTGGAATGGATGGGGAAGAAATGCTCACCGCAGCCACACGACTGCGGTGAGCGGGGAATCATCGAGCTTAGTGCGCTGAGGCGGTATGGGAGGATTGCGGGCACACCCCGGGAGTCATATATAGCAGGTAGTTTCCCATTCCATGCTGGATGTTGGGATTCTGGAGGGGATGGTGGTGGACCATCACCATTTCATAAGCATCCTGTTTGGTAACCGTGAACCCTTTGTCATTCCGGAAGACCTGGTGGGGACGAAAATCGCGAAACGTACCGTCGGCATCCACTTCCGGTACCGTCCGTAGGAGGGTTTCGTTGAGGGTTTTATTCTCCAGGGCGACCAGGAGGAGTTCGTCGTGGCCATGCGGCTAGGCAAACTTGACGCAGCCGTCCATGTTGAATTTCAGGGGGGCGGAGAGTACAGAGACGCCAGGCTTGATTTCGATGCCCTCGTCGGTCTGGTCAGCGCCCCGTTGGCCGAACTTGCTGTAGCAGACAATGTTGACGCCCACCTGGTAGACATCCATTTCCTGCACCTTGGTGCCTTTCGGCGCGACATACATGGTGAATCGGGCCATCACATCTTTTGTCGGTGGAGCTTTGTGATAGAACGCCACCACGGACATGAGGTTTTCTCCTTTGCCCAGTTTCACCCCATAGCCATCGGGAAATCGCGCTTCCGTCATTTCCAAGCCGGCGCCGGCGAAAAACAACGGTTCCCCGTCACAGGAGACGCTGGGTTTATCGTTATTGAGCATGAGAATGTGATGGAGGTAGTTCTTCGGGAGCGGCTGGCCGTCTTTGGTGAAGACCTCGGACTTATACCCGATCATGTACGTGTCTTCCGGCAACTGGAACACTTTTTTCGGCATGCTGGAGGCCAGATCGCCGTCGTGCCCGGTCGGCAAATCGACAGGCCCGAACGTGAGGGTAACCGTACGGTCGTCGATGGTGATTTTCGTGTCGCCTAAACTCGGCATCGTCGGAATCGCGTGGTGATCGTGGCCACCGTCGGCGTACCCTGCACTTGCGCTCATCAGCAGCATGACCATCACTAGTAGCGCACGATTCATAGCCCCTCCTCGTTATGACAGACCGGCCGTCCGTGAGTGTGTGTGTGAAACAATGTCGAGCAATGCAGGCGCCCGCTAGGGAGTCGTGGGGGGCGGGGTGAGGCGTTTCCACTGGTACGTGCCGCCATGTTGCCGGGGCGGAATGTTGTCTCTGGTGCCGACCCGCACGTACCACCAGATGCCCTTGGCTTCAGTGCTGTCTTCCGAGATCACGACCTCGAAGGCCCCTTCACGGTCATTGCCGGTCTGTTTCCAGGTACCCTGCCAGCGCCGGTCATTGAAACTGGTGGTCGAAAATTGCCCCCCCTGCCAGGTATAGGGGCCGTTGCCGTGCGCATCCAGCGTGGCGATATATTTCTTATTGTCCTCGACTTCAGTGACTTCCCATTCGCCGCTCAAATTGACGTCGTTCGCCCCGGGTGCCGGATTGTCGGAGACGCGACGTACGATGGCGTCGGGGGCAGCCACGGCGGTCCCCATGCCGGTGTCGGGCTGTCTGGTGGACTCGTGCCAGGTCACGAGGGTCCAGGTGCCGTCCCGTCGTTCCATGACCCCTGTTTCACGCAACGGCATCACCATACGCTGGGTCATATCGGCGGGATTGAGATAACGAATATAGTCCAATTCCATCGCGAACCAGGCGATATCCCCCTTGTGCCAGAACTGCAGAGAGGTGATGGGAAGTTCTAACTTGGCCACTGAGGCGAATTCGGTGTGCATGTCGGCCTCCAAGGCCGTCCAGCCTACATATTTGTGTCCATCGATGGTGTATCCGACGGCGTCGGCATCGTGCGACATGTATTTGGACATGGTGGGGAGATCCCGGTCGGCGTTCGCTTGCACGATGACGCGCAAAGTGGCTTCCGGATCGAGCGGCTCTTTGGCGGCTGCGAGCGAACTGAGCAGAATGATCGAGAGGCCGCAGATGAAGAGCCGGGACCGTAACCAGAGGCGGTTGTATCGGGGTGATAAGGACTGAATATGCATAGATAATACGGGGATTAGGTGGATGAAAACCTCGGGATTGTACGAGGCGGCAATTCTGCGAGGCTACCTGGTGCCTTGAGGTGGTGTCAATCGATATTTGCCTCATCGGGTATCTCAGTAATGGTGCAGGCCACCACCGTCACGTTATCGATTCCTCCCGCATCAAGCGTTGCCTCGATGAGGGTGCGGGTGACGCGAGCTGGGTTCTGTTGATGAGGCCTGACGGTTTGCAAAATGTGTTCGTCGGTCAACATTTTCGTGAGGCCGTCTGAGCAGAGCAGCAGAAGGTCTCCGTTGAAAAGATCGACCAAGAACAGGTCGCTTTCCAGGTGGGAGGCAAGCCCCATGGCGCGGGTGAGCACATGGCGGTTCGGATGGCGTGCCGCCTGCTCAGGCGTCAGACGCCCACTACGGACATGCTCTTCAATCAGAGTATGGTCTCGCGTCAACTGTCTGATGGTGCCGGCTCTCACCAGGTAGGCTCGGCTGTCGCCGATGTTGAGTACGAGGAGACGGGGCGTCGGCTGCGGCAGAAGATGGGCCAGCACGAGGGTCGTCCCCATGCCGCGTAGTGCCGGGTGGTGCTCCGCATGGGTCAGTACGGAGGTCTGCGCCTGCTGTGCCATGGTCTCAAGAAGAGCCGTCGCGCGCGTGGTGTCGTCGACATTGATGTCCGACGCATGCGCCGCGAGCGTCGGCGCCAATTCAGCGAGCGAGTCCCTCACCAGTCGACTCGCAACATCGCCGCCGGCATGGCCTCCCATCCCGTCGGCCACTGCCCATAGCCGATGCCGATTGTCGACGAGAAACGTGTCTTGATTTGTGTGACGGACCAACCCGCGGTCCGTCTCTCCGAATGCCGTCCATGCCCACATGTCGGTGCGTGCTCAGGTTATCCGATCGGCAGGAGCGACTGGGGACCGTAGCGCATCGTGAGCCGGTCGTATAGCCACTCAGCCAGCGGCTCGAGGTTTCTGGTATCGGCGGCGTCATAACGGATGAGCTGATCCAGCGCCGCCTCGTCGCCTGCTTGATAGTGGTGCCATAACCGAACGGCCTCCATTCCATCGAGTGTCAACAGATCGGAATCCCGCGCGATGTCCAATTCGCGCTCGATGTGCTTGAGGCCTCCCTGCAGGCCCACGCGTCTCGCGGCGAAACAGAGATCGAAGTGGGGAATGGGCACCTGCAAGCCACTGAAACAGGTTTGGAGATAGGGGATATCAAAGACGCTGCCGAAAAACGTGACGAGCAAGTCGGCTTGGTCGACTTCTTCTTGAATCGCGCCACGTGTCAGGTCGTGTCCGCCGACCAGGGTACGCATGCGACCTTGACGATAGAGGCCGACGATCGTCACCTGCCCCTCGTGCGCGGACAGTCCGGTCGTTTCGATGTCCAGATAGAGCGCCCGCGGGCCGAAGG
>JACOEF010000152.1 GCA_024998705.1 Nitrospira sp. | reverse complement strand
GGAAATCGCGGCCGAACTCGGCTTGAGCGACAAGACGGTGAAGAACTATTTGGCCAATGTGTATTCAAAACTCCACCTCAGCAGGAGGTCGCAAGCCGCCGCCTTTTACCTCAAAACCATTCCCTGATCGCGATCTGGCCGAACTCACGATGGTGAGGAGCTCAAGTTCCTCCTTCCGCGCACCGACAAAGTGTCTACGCTTACGCTTTGCCCTCGCGGAATCGCCTGTAGGACATGCACCATCTGCGATCGTTCCAACTTCGCGACATGACCGCCTGCGGCGCCGCATTTCGTCGCCTGGGCGCAGACGCGACCAGTCTTGAGCAAGTCGCGGATCGCCTCGTCCGCCATCTCTACACCTCGTTGACCATGGGCCGATCCGGAGAACCGGCCTGTAGTCTGGTCCGGCTCTTCAAAACGACCCCCTATAGCCGGCTGACACCGGACCTTCGAGCCCTGGCTGACATCCGGCTCGGAAACACACCCCCTTCCACTTCTCTGACATGCCTCACTCTGCTGGCCAGCGCAGGAGTGGTCCCCGGGTGGAATGACCCGACGCTGTCGAGCCGCTTCCGCGTCATCCCGCTCGGCTCCCCGGAGGCCGTCGAACAGCTGCCCATGTTCAGCCAACTGTTCCAACAGCTGGGCGCCTCGCTTCCTCACCTCACACGCCCAGACCGAAGCCTGTTGCTCGACGCCCGTGAACAGTCGTTTAACGTCTTTCACATTCCTCAGGCCGAGGGAAGCCCCTTTGTGCCGTCACAGGAAGAATTCGTGCGCACGTATGGCATCCGCTCGGTGTTGGGATTCGGCGCACCACTCCCGGACGGCGAACTATTTTCTATTATTCTGTTCAGCAAAGACTTCATTCCTCAAGGCACCGCAGAGCTCTTCAAACCGCTCGCGCTGTCCGCACAAATTGCCCTCTCCTCCCATGTAAACACCATGTCCACGCCTTCCACCGCCGTTCCCCCGCAGGAGACCATCCGGGACAACACGGATCTCCCTCCTGCCGCATATCTGCAGTCGCGCATCGCCGACCTGGAACGACTCCTCACCGTGCATGAACAGACCGTAAGCGCGCAAGCCGATCGAATGGAGCTGATTGTGCATGGTGCCCAAATGGGCACTTGGGACTGGGATATTTCTACCGGACACGTGAGCTTCAACGAACGATGGGCCAGCATGCTCGGGTATCACCTCGACGAGCTCGAACCCCATGTCCGAACCTGGGAACAATTGGTGCACCCGGATGACCTCCCATCGGTGATGGCCCTGGTTACGGCGCACCTCCGCGGAGACACGCCCGCCTATTCCAGCGAACATCGCTTGCGACACAAGTCCGGCACCTGGCGTTGGATCTTCGACAGCGGGCGCGTCGTCGAGCGGGACGCCACGGGCGCCCCGTTACGAGCCACCGGAATTCATCTCGACATTACAGCCCGGAAGGAACTGGAGGCCGCGCAGACTCGCTCGCAAAAAGAGCTGATGACCAAACAACAGGCCCTGGACGAAGTGCAGGCCCTCGCCCACCTTGGGTTTTGGGACTGGAATATTGCGACCGGTACAGCACAATGGTCCGACGAACAATGCCGGATCTTCGGCCTCGATCCGAGCCACACCGGCCCCACCTACGCCACCTTCCTGACGGCGTTGCATCCGGACGATGCCGACCGCGTCAAGCAAGCTGGGGAGGCGGCGCTGAAGCACAATATTCCCTATAACATCGATTGCCGGATTCTCCGTCCCAACAGCGAGGTTCGGCACATCAGTTGTCGTGGAGTCGTCCATCGCGATCACGACGGACAACCGGTGAGTATGACCGGAACCGTGCTGGACATCACCGACTACACCCGAGCCGAGCACGCTTGGCGGGACAGCGAGACCAGAATGCGCTCGATCTTCGAAAGCGCGATCGAAGGCATTCTGGTGATCGACGGGCGTGGCCGCATCGAATGCGCCAACACCGCCCTGCTGAATTTGCTCGGATACCAGGAACAGGAGTTGATCGGGAAAAACATTTCCATGATCATGCCCTCGCTCTATCGAGAACACCACGATCAGTATCTGGCGAACTATCTGGTGACCGGGAAACGGGTCATTATCGGCAGCGGCCGCGAAGTCCCCGCCCAGCACAAGAACGGACACCTGCTCGATGTGCACGTGTCCGTCAGTGAGATGCAGATCGGAACGGAGAAAAAGTATACGGGCATGCTCCGCGACGTTTCCGAACGAAAGCGAATGGAAGCGACCCTCCGAGAAAGTGAAGAACGCTTCCGGCAATTGGCCGAGCATATCGATGCCGTCTTTTGGCTCACCTCGCATGATAAAAGCCGACTCCTCTACGTCAGCCCCGCCTTTGAGACCATCTGGGAATGTCCCAAGGAACGCCTCTATGCGAATCCGGCGCTCTGGATCGATCACGTCCATCCGGAGGACCGCGCACGCGTCAGCACTGCCGCAGCCTGTCAGGCCCACCTACCCTACGACGAGGAGTATCGAATTATCACACCGAGCGGGCGGGTGCGCTGGATTCGGGACCGCAGCTTTTCCATTCGAGATCCGGAAGGCGAAACCTACCGAATTGCGGGAATCGCCCAGGACATTACCGATTCCAAACAGCTGGAGGAGAACCTCCGCGCCAGCGAGCGACGCCACCGATCACTCGTGGAATTATCGCCCCACGCCATATTCGTTGATTGTGAAGGGAAAATTGTCTTCACCAACACCGCCTGCGTGAAATTGTTGGGCGCGCTGAGTCGCTCGCAACTGTTCGGCAGGCCGCTTCTGTCCATGATCCATCCGCAGTCACAGATAAATGTACAGAGAAAAATCGCCTCGATCCTCTCAAACGGAGAAACCGGGCAGTTAATCAATGAGCTGCTCATCGGGCTCGATGGCTCGATCATTGAGGCCGACCTTGCAGCAGCCACGGTCACCTTTGAAGGGAAAACGGCGATCCAGTTCATCGCAACCGATATCCGCGCCCGCAAAGATCTGGAACGGGCGCTCCTCGCCACCAACCTGCAACTGCAAACCATCCTCGCCAGCGCGAGCACTGTGTCCATCATCGCCACCAACAGCGAGGGGATGATTACGACCTTCAACACCGGCGCGGCAGAGATGCTCGGGTACTCCGCCGCAGAAATGATCGGACAACGGTCGCTCACCTCGATTCACCTACCCGAGGAAATCGACCTCCAAGCCAAGAAGCTGGGTGAGTTGTACCAACGCCGGATTCAAGGACTCGAGGCCTTGACCGAAAATATCAAGCGAGGCGGGTTCGATGAGCGTGAATGGACGTACACCCGGAAAGACGGACGACGCCTGATCGTCTTAGTCACCATCACCCGGCTCCGGAACAATGATGGTGTTACGACCGGGTTTCTGGCGATCGGAAAAGATATCACCAGCCGAAAATCCGCGGAAAATGCTCTCTCGCAGGCCGCGCATGAACTGGCGCGCAAGAACGCCGAACTCGCCCTGGCGCGGGACGAGGCCCTGCAAGCCGTCCAGCTCAAAGCCGACTTCCTCGCCACCATGAGCCACGAAATCCGGACTCCGATGAACGCCATCATCGGGATGACGGGGCTCCTGCTCGATACGCCCCTCACTTCGGAACAGCATGAGTTCGCCGCTACGGTCCGCCGGTCCAGCGACAGCCTCCTGACACTGGTCAACGATATTCTCGACTTCTCCAAGATTGAAGCCGGCAAACTGCAGTTTGAAGCGCTGCCGTTCGACCTCCGGATGACCGTGGAAGACGCGATGGACCTCCTCGCGGAGCAGGCGCAGAGCAAAGGGCTGGAGTTGATCGGACTCGTCGATGCCGGCGTCCCTTCTGGTGTGGTCGGCGATCCCGGACGACTCCGTCAAATTCTCGTTAATCTCGTCGGCAACGCCATCAAGTTCACCCACAAAGGCGAAGTGTTCCTACATGTCACGCGCGACGAACAAGACAGCAGAAACCTCCTGCGATTTACCATCACCGACACCGGTATCGGCATCACGAAGGAAGCGCAGGCACGACTGTTTCAGGCGTTCGTCCACGCGGATAGCACCACCACTCGGCGGTTTGGAGGCACCGGCCTGGGCCTCGCCATTTGCCAACGACTTGTCACTCAAATGCACGGAGAGATCGGCGTCGAGAGCCACCCAGGACAGGGCAGCACCTTCTGGTTCACGGCCCAGTTTCCAGAAGCGACTCTTGCCGCCCCATCCACCGACGTCTCGTGGCGCCAAATTCATGGCCGGCGCATTCTGTTGGTCGATCAGAACAAGACGGCCCGACAGGCCCTGTGGCAGGAACTCACAACCCATGGATTGGATTGCACAGGCACGGAGAGCGGCCGCGAAGCCGTCGCGTTGGCTCGGGCAGCCGCCTTAACGCAGAAGCCATTCGACCTGGCCTTGATCGAGCTACACCTCTCCGATGCGGATGGATTCGAAACGGCCAGGTTGCTCAAACAGGACCCTGCAACCGCCGGTCTGCGCCTCGTGATTCTCACCACGGTCGGTCGGCGAGGCGACGGAACCGCCGCACAAGCGCTGGGTATCGACGCCTACCTCACGAAACCGCTCCGGCAAGCACAATTGCTGGAGTGCCTCTGCCTCCTGCTGGACGGTCCCGCCCCGGCCAACGCGCCGACCATTTCCGAGGCCACACCATTGATCACGCGGCATACCCCAACCGAAGCCCAGACTGGCACGAAGCCTCGCCTGTTGTTGGCGGAGGACAACGCCGTCAATCAGAAAGTGGCCTGCAAAATGCTGGAGAAACTCGGCTACCGAGTGGATGTGGCGGGGAACGGCCAGGAAGCTGTCGCGGCACACGAACGCTCTCCATACCCGCTCATTTTCATGGATTGCCAGATGCCGGAAGTAGACGGGTTCGAAGCCACCGCGCTGATTCGCAAAATGGAAGGCCGGTCGGCCCATACCCCCATCGTCGCGATGACGGCCAATGCCATGCAGGGCGACCGTGAGCGCTGCCTTGCCGCCGGGATGGATGACTACGTGGCGAAACCGATCCGTCCGAAAGATCTGCAAACAGTACTCGATACCTGGCTTGGGAACAATAGTACCGCAACCGGGACGACCGGCTAGGAAAGGGAGCCTCTTTCATGTCCGCCCATCACCTCCAGTCAGGACGGCAAGCCACCCCCCGCGATGCCGGCCCCCTGAACATGCTGCCGGCCGCCATCGTCTTATTGGATACCCAAGGAATGATTGTGGCGGCCAACGAATCCTGGGAACGATTTGCATCCGCAAGCGGCTGGACCAACGACAGCCATCGTGTCGGCTGCAACTAGCTGCAGGTGTGTGCCACCGTCGGAGTCCACCCGGATGGGACGCACGTGGCGGGCGGGATTCGACGTATTCTGGACGGCACGATCCACGATTTCTCATGCGAATATATGATGTCCGATCCGGTCCCATCGCGATGGTTTCGCGTCATCGTTGCTCCGCTGCGAGTGGGAGAGCGCCGCTACGCTGTCGTCCTCCATATTGACGTGTCCGATTTGAAGCAGGCCGAAGCCGCCAGGCAGGGAAGCGAAGCCCGACTTCGAGCACTCGTCGACACCGCGGTGGATGGCATCATCGTCATCAACGAACAGGGGACCATCGAGTCGGTCAACCCGGCTGCCAGCCGGATGTTCGGATACACTGCGGACCAACTCCTCGGTCGAAACGTGAACATGCTGATGCCGAATCCCTATCACACCGAACACGACACCTACCTGAACAACTATTTGGCATCGGGCCAGAAAAAGATCATCGGCATCGGACGCGAGGTTCTGGGGCTTCGGAATGACCGCGTCTCGTTTCCCATGGAATTAGCCGTGAGTGAAATGCTCGTCGATGGCTCCAGAAAGTTCACCGGCATCGTCCGTGATATTTCTTCCCGCAAACAAGCCGAGGCACAGTTCCGCCAAGTGGTAGAATCAGCACCGAACGGCATGTTGATGGTCAACTCGCTCGGCGCCATCACGCTGGTCAACAAGCAGGTCGAAACGATGTTCGGCTATAGCCGCGAAGAGATGCTCGGCAAGCCGATCGAAATGCTGATCCCGGCACGATTTCGTCCCACCCATCCGGCTCACCGCACGGCGTACTTCTCCTCGCCCACGTCACGCGCCATGGGGGACGACCGAGAACTCTTTGGTCTGCATAAGAACGGACAGGAGTTTCCTGTCGAGCTTGGACTGAATCCAATCGACACACCGAACGGAACCCTGGCATTGACGACCGTGGTCGACACCACGGCGCGAAAGCGGGCTGAGCGCGAGCTGTCAAAAGCCACGGAAGAGCTCGAATCGAAGAACGCCGAGTTGCTACAGGCCCGGGATCAGGCCGTAAAGGCCGGGCAGGCAAAAACGGACTTCTTGGCCACGATGAGTCATGAAATCAGGACCCCGATGAACGGGGTCATCGGCATGACGACCTTGCTGCTCGAAACGCCCCTGACCCCCGAGCAACAAGAATATGTGCATACCCTCAAACATTCCGGAGAATCCTTACTGCGCATCATCAATGACATCCTCGATTTCTCCAAGATCGAGGCCGGAAAATTCACCATTGAACACATCCCGTTCGACCTCCGCCTGACGATCGAAGACACGTTGGATATACTGGCTCCGTCCTCCCAAAACAGACGTTTGGAGTTAGTCGGTCTGATCGACGCACAAACGCCTCGGACCGTGCTCGGAGATCCGGGACGGATTCGCCAGATCCTCACCAACCTGGTCGGCAACGCCATCAAGTTTACCGAAGAGGGGG
>JACOEF010000717.1 GCA_024998705.1 Nitrospira sp. | reverse complement strand
GTCGCACCTCCTGGTTGACTACACACGTTCGTGGATGACTGTCCTGTTGCCCGGCTCTCGGAATCGCCCTACGGCTGCTCGCACAAAGGCCCCAACCGAAGCGGCGTCATTTCCATGAGCACCGCATCTTCGTCGGGATTCACATAGTAGCGCGACCGCACGGCAATCTGGCGAAACCCCAACCGATGGTAGAGCGCCAATGCCTCCTGATTCGACGCCCGCACCTCCAGCATCGCCCGACTGGCACCCCGCGCCACTCCGGCCTGCAATGCGGTACAGACCAACCGCCGCCCGATACCCTGTCGGCGAAACGCAGGGAGCACGGCCAGATTCATCAAGCGCACTTCCTCGAACACGATCCAAAAACAAAAGTACCCGGCAATCACGAGGGCGCCTGACCGGGGGTCAGGACACTTCGCGATGAGGAACTGCGCAAATTGATTACCGGACAACTCGGCTGCTAACATTTTGCGCGTCCAGGGGGCCGAGAAGCAAGCCTGTTCGATGGCCAACACCTCATCGAGCACCATCGCGGTCGCCGGTTCAATCACCACCGAATCAGACGCCATGCCGGACTCAATTTCCAATTCAATGGCCTACTTCCGAGCTCGTGGATCGGCTTCTTTTCGACCACGTGCCCGCCGGCCCTGCGCCAATTTAGTGGCAACCCGTTGCCGACGCCGTTCGAGAGCCGATACCCCCTGCTGCTCATCGAACTTCACCTCGGCTTCCGTGCGCTGCACGTAGCGAGGAACCAACTGGTGCCCTTCAACCTGTCCTGCCCCCAGGCGCTGCCGCCCGGCGAGGCCAACACTCACGGCCGAAGGACGTTGCTGTTCCGGCCTGACTTCCCGCACCTGTCCGCCTGCCGCGTCAATGGCCTCCCGGATGTCCTTTTCATAGGCTTGCCAACCGTCGCCAAACACCGTGCAAGCCTTGGCGTCCTGTAACGCCCGGGCCACCGAAGCAGGAGGCCCCACCTGCTCCGCGACATGGGTACGCAAACCCGTTCCCGGCACCCATTCATAGACGGCCCAATAGACTTCATTGTGCCGACTCTTGAGAACCGGCACCAGCAGCCCCTTGACCTCGCGAAGGTTCCAGGCCAGCGCTTCCAATGTCGGCACCGTCACGATGGGAGTCCCCAACACGGCGCGAAACCCCAACAGAGTGGCCAGCCCCACACGGAGGCCCGTGAACGACCCCGGACCGATGGACAGGGCCAGGCCTTGGAGATCCTTCAACGTGACTCCGGCTTCGCGTAATACGCGATCGATTGCGCCCATCAAGGAACGTGCATGCGAGCCTTGAGCATCCTGCTCGACCAGAGCCAACACCTGGTCATGTTCGAGCAACGCCACAGTCTGCCAGGCCGTCGCCGTATCGATTGCCAGCACATGCTGCACTGATTTTGACTTCATATCCGACCCAGTTCGCTGGGCTTAATCGGTTCGTTCGTCACCAATTCGTGAAACGTCACCTGCAAACTACCCGATCCCTGCCCATCCGTCATCTTGATGGCGAAGGGGCGCATAATCCGTGTATCGGCGACTGGGGCCTGACCATTCGACGCCGGTAGAGCCTCTGCC
>JACOEF010000716.1 GCA_024998705.1 Nitrospira sp. | reverse complement strand
GGGAAAGTAGGCGCTTTTGTGCCGTTGCGCCATCTGCGACGATTTCATAGTCTATCGGGGCAGCTGTGGCGATCTTGTTTTTGATCTCTTCAAATAGGAAGAATGTGCCGTCTGGCACGATACCCGTGATTTCGTAGTTTCTGGATTCGAAGGGAACACGCAATCGATAGGCTTCGACCGGCACGGTTTGCAAAATGTCGGGCGTGTAGTCCGCCTCAGCATAGGTGATGTAGCGATGTTGCTGATCGTCGGTGACCTTGTCGGGAAGGGAGGCATCGGTCATCTTACGGCCATACACGACCGCACAAGATTTTCGGGCGTTGCCATACTCGTCGAGATCTAAGCCGAAGCTGTGCGAGATGCGAGGATCAGAAGGATTGCGCTCGTAGTTGAGTGAGATCGATTCATGGCCCACTGGACAGAACACGCCGTGCCGCTGGCCGCCACGTGGCTGTACCCAACGAATCTCGAAGTTGTTCTCGCTGACTGTGTAGGGGTGCGCTTGTTCAGCTGAGCCGTCGTAGCTGTAGATTTCCTGGCGCAGCGGCAGGCCCTTTAGCGCGCGGACGCATTCGCGCAGTTCGCTGGCGCTCAGCCCTACCGGCAGAATCGGTTCGGGGATGTGCTGTTCTTGGCGGTAGTACTCGTGCCGATACTGATGCAGGATGCGAGGCTGGTCGAGAAATGCCCCGGTGTGGTACCAGGTTCGGGTTGTGACCGGCGACTGATTGAGCTCCGGTGCCTGCTCTTGTGCACCTCCCACTGCCTGCACGCCCACGACATAGTCTTCAAAAGCCTCGGTGTCGAACTGCTCGACCATGCCGAAACCTCGAAACTCGCGTTCTTCTCCATCGAAATAGCCATGATGGTAGGCGTAGCGCGTGACGAAGCGGTTGCGGGTGATGTGGTCGAAAGTTTGGACGCGTTCGACCACGTGCACTGGAAACGGCAGACGCGTGAACCAGGGTTTGCCGTCGCGCTTGTCCTGCAAGTAGAACTTTGTCGAGGGGGCGTATTCGACGCGTGTCGCCGCCCCAAGATTATTGATGGTCTTGACCAGCAAATGCGGCTTCTGCCCGCCCATCAGATTCACGTAGCGCATTGGCCGCCGCGTGTCGCCCAGCAAGGGTGAGGACCAAACCAAACAGGCGGTACCATTGCCGAGCAGGTCGACCGGGACGATGCTCACGAGGTCATCAATGCGAGGAAATATTTTCAAACGTTGCGGCTGGCTCCAGTTATTGCCCGACTGATTGAAATAGAGACTCACTCCGTCGCGATGCAGATAGATGATGTCGGTGGTACCGCTACCGTCGAGGTCGGCCAAGCGGATGCGCTTATGATCGAACTGGTCCAGGTTGTCGAACCAGGGCGCGTTGTCCATCGTCACTTTGGCGCCGAATCGGCCGTAGCCCAGGTTGGGCCAGTAGCAGACGTCGCCGTTACAGATACGGACAATGTCGGTGAGACCGTCACCTGAGAGATCGGCCAAGTAGATCGACTGCGTGCCGTCCGCGAAGACAACGCGCGGGCCTTTCTCTTCATCGAAGGGCTGGGAAACACGCTGCGCTGGGCCGAATCCTTCCTCCGCCAACGAGGGGTGCCAGACAAAGGCATCGTCCTCGGTGATGAGCACGTCGGCGTGGCCGTCGCCGTCGAGATCGACAAACTTGAGGTTTGGATCACGCATGTCGCGGTTGAGCCTCGAGGTAAAAGGCCGGAACGGTTCCCACCCTTCTTCGAGATCGTGCTCAAAGAGGCCGGACATAGGACCATCCAGCACGGCCAGGTCCGGTTGACCATCGCCGGCGAGGTCCATGAACTCTCCCCCACCGCTCCAGGCGACATTGGGCTTAAAGGCGACGGTTTCCAACGGGGCGAGCTTCGCCTTCACGACCTCGCTGCCATCCGGTAACTTATCGGGGATGGGACTCCAGTTGCGCTTATAGAACCAGGCGCCGCCCTGCTCGCTCAAGATACCGGGAATGCCTTCACCGTGAAGATCGGTCCATTGGTAAGCGTTTCCATCCACACCGATGGGCAGGTTCTCCAAGCTCGCCGGATCAACATCCTCGACAATCTCTTGTACGATAGGCTCGGTGTATTCGAATTCCACCTGCGGCAGGCTGCGACTGTCGTAACCGCTGTTGATGCGGCGGTAGCCGGTCTGCGCCACGGCCTTCAGGAAGCTGTAGACGGGATTACGAACATCAGCAGGGTTGACTTCGTCTGAGTAAGTGCAATCAGTCGAGCGTACCAGGCAATTGTGGCCAACCCCGGCCTCACCTGGGAAGTGATGGAACATCAGCACACGCTGGCAAGTCCTGTAGGTTCGTACTTCGAACCCAGCACGATAGGAGGAAAACGGATCCTTCCGTGGGTGCCATATGCCCGTGTCGTTGGGTGTCGGCGCGTTGGCGTCATGTTCGCCATAGTCGAAGATCACTTGGAACATCCATGTGTTGCTACCGTCATCGGTAGGACGTGCGGCAGG
>JACOEF010000440.1 GCA_024998705.1 Nitrospira sp. | reverse complement strand
CCCCCTTCCCCAATCTGCCGTCCTCGGCTTCATGCCGTTCCAGCCGCGAGCCTGGCGCAGTCCGTCCTTGCGGGAGACGCAGCCCTTCCCCCTCGCTCGAAGCAAGACTGATACAGGCGAAAGACCACCAGCGAAGGCCAGAGAGATCTAGCGGGTAAGGCCGGCACGGCTATCACTGAGCCGCAGACCATAGTTGATGAGGCTGGTCGCCGTATTCCAGCGACGCTTGGAGTTGAGAATGACCAGCAGCAGGTCGCGACCGTCTTGGGAGACTTTGGCGATGAGGCACCGACCGGCTTTGGAGGTGAATCCCGTCTTCACCCCTTGCACCCCCGGAATACGGCCTAGGAGCCGGTTCGTCGTGCGCAAGACATAGGACCGATGC
Organism: Nitrospira sp.; assembly: GCA_024998705.1. Taxonomy (GTDB): domain Bacteria; phylum Nitrospirota; class Nitrospiria; order Nitrospirales; family Nitrospiraceae; genus Nitrospira_A. The sequence continues at coordinate 1,623 of JACOEF010000440.1, read as the reverse complement.
TCATTGATCGGCATGATGATTTCACGTTCCTCACTCACCAATTCCTTAAACACCGGGTGGTGCATGGCGATCTCGCTCAATTTCGCCAGGTCTTCCGCCGTCGAATAATGTTCCGGCGCATCAAACCCGCAGGCATTGCTGAAGTGGGTGTTGTGCAATTCGAGCGCGGCCGCCTTGGCGTTCATGAGATCGACAAACCGCGCCTCGTCCCCGCCGACGTGCTCGCTCGCCGCCAGACAGGCATCATTCGCGGACACAATCAACATCGCCTTCAATAAATCTTCCAGCCGAAAAATCTGACCCGTTCGGAGACGCAAATGCGTCTTGTGCGCCCGCGCAGCCTTGGGACTGACCGTCACCTCGTCATCCAGATGGCCATACTCCAGAATGACCAAGGCCGACATGATTTTGGTCAGACTGGCCGGTGACAGCCGCTTTCCACTTTCAAACTGATAGAGCGTCGTCCCCGTCTTCAATTCCTTGAGCAGAATGCTGTGCGCAGGGACATGCCGCCATCGGAGACTATGATGTGCTTGCTTGGCAGACGGGACCGGCCGGGGGTCGAAGGGTACCGTGATGACTTCGTCATCTACGTCGTTGTCGATGGCCAAGGCCTGACCACTCCAGAGGCCGAACAACAGAGCCAGAATGCCAACACCACGAATCGACAGGCTACGACGTGAACGGTTCATGTAGGGGGTCTGTACTTTCTTGTGACGAACAGACGAGGTCTGACGTTCACAGGGTATAGGTTTCTCGAACTTTCGAGCCACTCAGGCTACTGGAGATCACCTTATGGAAGAATCGGAGCAAGTCGGCGAGATCGATCCAGAATCCACAATTCAGACAACGGGCGTAGAGACGACGATTCATGAGCGTGTAATGTCGCTCCACCATCATGAACCCTTTGCATTTCAGGCAATGCATCGACCGACCCTGTCCCCTTCACAACGGTTTCGTGGACGCCCCGGCGCACCTCGGACCGATACCAACTCGTCACTGGATTTAGCGCAGACGATTGAGGATAAGGGCGAGGCAGCCGGCCAACAACCCACCCCCGAAGATCGTGGTGCCAAAGGAGAGGATCGCGCTCGAGCTCCCCGCAGGATTGGTCCCCGAGACCAGATCGCGCACCCCGCCTTGAACCATCAAGACTGCCAGCGTCGTCAGGCAGCCCATGCAAAACCACCACAGAAACGATCGCACGAGCCCCCGCGTCTGGTGGCTGAAAATGACGTGGACCCTGGTCCAACAGCCTTTTCGAACTCTATCTGAGCCCTATCGAGGTGTCAAGCAAACGGCCTGTCTCCTCTTCGGTCATTGCGCCGCAAACCTGAACCGGAGGCTATTCCGTTCCAGTGCCGGCCGGCGCTTGTCCTTTTCGCCCGTGATGTAAAAACACCGATACACTCCCCGCACCGTTATCCGCCGTTACCAAGCCCGGCTCCTCCAGGTTATCGGCGGAGACGCGATAACTCGCCACGGCAAACGGGCCGTTCCTCTTGCGATAGTTACGCGGCGGATAATGAAACGTGCCGTCACCACGCCCGAACAGGATGGAGAGATCCGTCGATTGCAGATTGACGACGGCCACATCCGCAATATGGTCGCCGTCGAAGTCAT
>JACOEF010000036.1 GCA_024998705.1 Nitrospira sp. | reverse complement strand
TCGCACCTGTCGAGCCGGGCAACCGATCAATCGTTGCCGGATTGTGAGTCATTTGGAGAACAAAGCGGGCACTGCAACCCAGGTTAAAGGGAGAGCGTGAATCATGCCATCGCATCAGAACCGTACCTTTGCAGAATTTCGTCGTCTTAGTCCGAAGGTCACAGGCGGGTTGCTTCGCATGCGCCAAGCGGCCTATCGCGATGGGGCTGTTCCAGCCAAGTTTAAACTGTTGACCGCCGTGGCCATCTCGGTCGCCATTCGATGCGAACCCTGCATTCAGGCCTATGTACAGATGGCGGTTGGCGAAGGAATTTCCCAGCAAGAATTGGTCGAATTCCTTGAGGTCGCCATGACCATGCAAGGCTGCCCCGGGGAGGAATGGGCACTGAAGGCCTATGTCCTGTACCAGGAGTGCCTCGATCATGGCCCGAATCCAACTGCATCGGGTTGTTGCGATCACCAGACGAAGGCCCAGGCCGATGGGGAGGCGACACGATGAGCCACCGAACCAATTATATGATCGTGGTGATGGGTGTGTGGCTTGTATGGAGCGCCTGTCTTGGGAGTCAGCAGGCATCTGCGGCCAACATTCTGATCCACATGGAAACGTCGCTTGCGCTGGATGATGCGCAGATCTGCGCAGTGCCGAATGTCGCTTGGGCAGCGGTCAAGGCGGGTCACAAGGTGAGGATCCTGGTGGATGCGAGCGCCGTCACCTCGGTGGTGAAAGGGTTCGAATGGTTCAGGACGCTTGTTGGTTCCGATGCAACCGCGCTGGACCGCGCCGGTTTGCCTGAGCGAGAACGGCGGAGCCTCTCCGTCCAGATAGGTGTGCCGCTGGAGCAAGTCCCGCACAATTACGGTGAGTACTTCGACCTCCTGAAGAACAAGCTGGGCGTCGAGATCTATGGCAATCAAACCATGCTGCTGCTCTACAAGATTGATCCGGATCGGGTTGCGGCCTCAGTCACCCCGATTCCACTAGCCAATATGGTGGATCTGTTCACGTCAGCCGACCGGATACTCGTCTATTAAGACGTCACCCTACGCGTAAGATGCCTTACAGAACGCATTCGTGAGCGCGGTTAGGATCGCGCACAGGATACGAGTACGCCGATCATCCACAAGGAGGTGGACCATGACGTGTGATCGATGCAACGGCCTGATGGTGAGCGAACAGATTTGTGACCTGCAGGGGTGCAGCAGCAGCCTCTGTGTGGACTGTTATCGCTGCCTGCTCTGCGGCGATCTAGTCGATGCCCTGATTTTGGAGAACCGTAGACGATCCGTATCCTCAGCTGAGCCCATCATGCTTGCCAGTCTCCATATGTCACGGATGGTGCCGGCCTAAGCCGAGAGTGGTCTAACCACAGACCGTGCACCCTGTTCGAGAGGGAGGCAGTCATGATCATTCCAGACGATCCGCTGATGATCTTGCGTCTTCAACTTCGTGAACTTCCCTGTCCGGCCTGCGGCGCCCACGAACTGATGCCGAAACTGCAGTGTGATTATTATCCTGATGGCTGCCTCTGGTTTGCGCGCTGCGGGCATTGCCAGACGCAGTACCACCTTGACTATCGTACCGTGCCTGCCGATGGCCCCCATGCGGTCGGCGCAGACATCAGGCATGACGCCACGTAACCTAGCCCCATCACAGAAGCGGGTGGTGGTTGCAGGTATACCCAACGGTATGTGTGGGATGGCCTCACGCGCGGCGCATTCAATACAGTCGGACAGTTTCAGCAGCTGTGAGCGCCGGTCAGAGGCGATGGGCTAACATCGGCCCGCCATGACCCCACCATCGACATCCCAAATTGCTCCCGTCACCCATTGGGCGTTATCACTGAGCAAGAAGTCGATGACTTGTGCCACGTCTTCCACCGTGCCAATCCGACCGATGGGATGAAAGCTGTCGAATGCAGCGAGTGTCTCATCAATTTTCTGCGGCTCAATGAAGGCCTGATAAATAGGTGTCTTGACCACCGCCGGAGAGACGGCGTTGACCCGAATGTTGTGGTCGGCCAGTTCCATTGCCATATGCTGCGTGAGGGCGTGCAACCCGGCTTTCGCCATTGAATAGGCCGAGGAGGGGGTCGCTTTGACTGCCTGCCTGGCCCACATCGATCCGATATGGACGATGGAGCCTCCGCCGTTCGCCGCCATATTCTTGGCGACGGCCTGCGAAATGAAAAAGAGCGCCCGATTCAGATTCAGATAGGTATCGTAGTCTTCGCCTGTATGATCGAGAAACGGAGTCGGCTTGAAATAGCCCGCCGCATTTACCAAATGTTTGATGTGCCGGGTATGATCCTGGGCAAACGCAACAATCCGCGCGACGTCACGCGGTTCACGCAAATTGGCTCGAAGCACCCCGACCGGCCCCATCAATGACAGTTCGCGTTGAGCGGCCTCCAGCTTTGCCGGCATGTTCCCGACAAGTACGGTGCGCAGGTGGCGCGCGAGCAGGAGTTTGGCCGTGGCAAGCCCCATCCCACTGGAACCGCCGACAATTAACGCGAGTGGCTGAGTATCGCGTTGCATGAAATCACCTCCCTAGAGTAAAGAAGTACCGAATTGAATGTGGTGCACTCTATGACGTGCGCCGCTCGAGGAAAAGCAGGTACTCAGTGGTTCGGTAGGTACTGATCGGTACATCTTGAAGAAAAAGCAGGCAAAACTATTTTCTCGGCAATCCGCGCCGGAACAGAGCGCACGGATGGTGGAGACCATTTATGGATGCAAATGGTCACTGACGGTCTATCACCTCTTGGCCAACGGGATTAAACGGCCGGGTGAAATGGTTCGCAGCGTGGAGGGGCTCACCACCAAAGTGCTCAACGAATGCCTCCGCAAGAATGTGGCGTTTGGCATCCTTGAACGCATCGCGTATCACGAAATTCCTCCTCGTGTGGAATATGCGGTTACGCCATTTGGTAGGAAATTCATCCGCGTGCTGGATGCGCTCGAGCGGTTGCAAGACGAGATCGCCACAGAGGCCTGACGGACAGGCCGGCAGGAAGCGGGGTTCGATGATCTTAGAATATGGAGGGTAACGCTCTATAGTCTGACCCTGGCCTCTTCTGTATTCGGTGTCCGCAGTCCGTTGGATGGGATGTTGGACCAAATACGGGAGGACTGTTATGCGGATCCGTATGAAGGATCCATGATCAATAGTCCCGTAGTCG
>JACOEF010000034.1 GCA_024998705.1 Nitrospira sp. | reverse complement strand
GAGGTCGCCGATACCGGAAGCGGCATCGCGCCGGAACACCTGACACGAATCTTCGAGCCGTTCTTCACGACCAAAGACTATGGAACCGGGCTCGGCCTCACCAACGTCAAACGGCTCATCGAAGATAACGGTGGAGCGCTGATCATCAACAGCAGCCTGGGGAAGGGAACCACCTGCACGCTACGCTTTCGCTAGGCGGCGGCAGGCTGAGTGAAAGGTCGTCGTTCGTGAAGCGTCGCTCGTCGGGAACTCCCAACCGAGATCGGACAAGAACGGACGCCACCTGGGATGCTCAAACAGGTTGCTCAGCAAGGCCGCAGCGAGGTCCACGGCGCGAAGCATAATGAGCGCCACGCTTGTGGACGCAGGCGTACTGGCAGTCCGTCGAGGAGGCCGAACGAGAACAGCCTCGCCGGGCGAGAGGATCGGACGCCTGAGCAGGGATTCATGAAGAGTCCGGGCTACACGCGTTTGGTCATGCGGAGGAATCGTTCCTGCAACAGCAAGCCGTTGGAGGCAAGATGCTGGGCACGAATGGTTTTCTCCACCGCCTCGATCCGCGCCGAAAAATTGGGATGGGTCTTAAACAGCGCACGGTCGTCGCCCTTGAGATCGCGCAACCGCGTCAGGAGGCCCACATAGGCCTCCGCATCGTATCCGACTCGCGCGGCAAACACGTCGCCGATCGTATCGGCATCCGTTTCTTTCTCCTGATCGAGTCCCTCATCAAGCAGCTTCTTGACGGCGCCGTCGATCACGCCCTTGAACGCAGCCGGATTACTTGTCGCATAGGAGAGTCCCGCTTCGGTCACTCCGGCCAGGCGCTTGATGCGTTGAATCACATCAAGAATGTGCTTTTCGCTCACGTGCGCGATTTCATGCCCTAGGACGGCGGCGAGTTCCGCCTCATTCTTGATCTGCCTGAGCAGGCCGCGCGTCACAAAAATATACCCGGCAGGCGCGGCAAACGCATTGATCGACTCGTGATCCAGGATCGCGACCCGGTACGGGATGTCAGGACGGTCGGACGTGTTGGCCACCGCCCTCCCCACCAGGTTCACATAGCGGACTAATTCGGGCTGCTCCACGACGCCGCCGTATCGTGCCACGACTTGCAGGGCTATCGCCTGCCCGATCGACGATTCTGCCTCGTAGCCGATGGGAAACAGACTACCGACGACATTGCCTGCGCCATGGATCGCACCGGCCAATCGGGGATTGCCGGATTGGCGGGCGACATCCTCGGCAGCTCGCTGCACCTCTGCGCAACCAGCCACGCTCATCGAAAGCGCCATGAGGCTCGACATCCAGATTCTGTTATTTCGCATATTCACCGAGCCCCCCTTCCCGCAAAAACTCCTCCACATCCTGGTCGGGGATTTGATAGGCCGTCATGCGATCCACGACCTCCCGATCCCGCGCGGACACGCCGGCCCGGTTGGCATAACCCTCGGACGCCTTGTCCAGCCCCCTCGCACCCGCCGACGCGGTGGTCGCGGACGCATCCCCTCCCCGCATACTCTGGCCCAGCCGGGCCAGAGTATCGTTGCTCCCGGACGGTTTGGAGGTCGATGTCTTGTTGGCAAAGATCCATCCCCGCGCACCGGCTGAAGTTTTGACCTCCATCCAGCTCCCAGCGCGACCGACCACCTCCAGCCCCTCCCCGAACTTCACGTTTGCGACCACCGCATCCAGCGAGGTTTTTCCAGCGCGAAGTTGAGCCGTCTTGGCTTGAACGTAGACGGTTTCGGCCCAGGTGTCCGTGCCCCAGGCGAACAGACCGATCCACAGGGCAATGAGCGGAATCCAGAACGATCGTGATGCTGTCACAGTTTCCTCCCCCTCGGCACGGCCACTTATTTTGAGGTCATTTCATAGACGCCGTCCCACTCTACAGGCGGGGGCATCTGCCGATAATACGTGGATCGTTCCAGGTACACCCGAGAAGGCCCATCCGACGGATCCAACGCAACGGCTTCTAAAAACCTGGCACAGGCCGTTGAGAAATTCCGCATCTTATAGGCCGCCAGTCCTTCCAGATACACGTCGATGACGTGCCGTTTCTTGTCATCCAGCCGTCCCTTGCGGGCCAACAGTTCGAACACGACGACCGGCTCTTTTTTCCCTTTCACTCGTAGCAGATCGATCTCCCGCACTTCAATGTCGTTCTTCGCCAATTCGGCCGTCCGCTGGCCGATGAGAATCAGCGTGTCGTAATACTTGCTGGCCCCCTCCAGGCGCGAAGCCAGGTTCACACTATCTCCGGTTACCGTGTATTCCATGCGCTCCTCGGACCCCATGTTGCCGACGATGCAAGGACCGGAGTTGAGGCCGATCCTGGCGCCGATCTCCGGCAGCCCCTCCCGCTTCCAGACCTCCCGGAGGCGTGCCAACTCGACTTGGCAATCCAACGCCGCGTAACAGGCCAGCGACGCATGCTTCGGATCGCCCAGCGGCGCACCGAACAGCGCCATGATTCCGTCTCCGAGATACTTGTTCACATTGCCGCGATGAGTGTTCTTGATGATGGTCGTCATCGCCGACAGGTAGCGATTGAGCAAGGTCACGAGGTCTTCGGGAGACATCTTCTCCGAGATCGTGGTAAAGCCCGCGATGTCGGAAAAGAAGATCGTGATTTCCTTTTTCTCCCCGCCGAGCTTGATGGCCTCGGGGTTTCGCATGATCTCTTCGACCACCTCGGACGACATGTACTTGTCGAAGGCCGCCCGCATGAGACGGCGCTGCTTGCCTTCGGTCACATACTCGACGGTCGCTGCGGAGCCGAACGTCAGGGCCAGAGCCACTTCCGGAAAGACCAGTTCCAGCCACCGCTCGTGCCCGCCGAATGCATGCACGACCAACCCATAGTAGGCCACCGCCAATCCGATCGTGACGCCGAACTTGACCGGATAGGAGCGGAACAACATGAACGTGCCGGCGGAAGCCAGACAGAGCAGAAGGAGGGTCGTGAACGAAAACCACCTCGGAGCGGCTTGCAAGCCCTGCCCGTGCAGGAGATTGTCCAACGCCGCCATATGAATGAGCACGCCCGGCGTGGCGGCAGAGAACGGCGTGACACGAAG
>JACOEF010000008.1 GCA_024998705.1 Nitrospira sp. | reverse complement strand
TTGAAGGAGAGCGAGCATCTCCTCTCCATTGAGGATAAGGTCGCGCCGGTCTCGGAAATATTTCGACTGCAGAATGCCGCAGAGTTGCTGGAGGCGGAGGAACGGTATCTCCCTCGAGGTGCCGAGGGTACTTCAGCGGTGGTATTGGCCGCCTCCCGTGGTGAGGAATTGGGGGCGTTGACCGAGGAGCAACCCAAGACCATGGTGAAAGTGCAGGGGGTTCCGATCCTGAGCCGCATTGTCGATGCGTATAATGCCGTCGGGATTAAAGATATTCTCGTGGTCCGCGGCTATAAGAAAGAGGCCGTGACTCTCCCCAATTTGACGTACATCGATAATCGCGATTTTGCTGAGACCGGCGAATTGGCTTCTTTGTCCCAGGCGCTGCAATCCAGAAAGGGGCGTTTTCAGCCGACGATAATTTCGTATGGGGACGTCCTGTTCAATAAGTATATTCCGCAGGCGTTATGCCAGGAGCAGGATGACTGCGTCGTGTTCGTCGACAGCAATTGGAAGGATCAGAGCAGTTATGCCCGCCTCGATGGTTTTGCCGAATGCTCCATCCCGAATTCACGGAGAGCCTTCAATGCCAAAATCCATCTCAAACAATTGGGGCGGACTGTCCCTGAAGAGTCGATCCATGGAGTCTGGATGGGATTTCTGAAGCTCTCTTCCATCGCAGCGAGCCAGGTGAATGATCTCCTGTTAGACATGCTTGCCGATCCAGCGAATCGACGGGCCGGTATTCCGCAATTGCTGCAGGAACTCCTGAAACGGGACGTTCCGATTCGTGTGTTATATACGGTCGGTCACTGGTTGGATATCAACAGTCTGGAGGATGTTGTCCAGGCTGGCAATTTCTGAGTGTTCGCTTACATTGAGTTGGTGATGTGATCACGGTGGATGAAAACCTATCTGTAGTATAAATACATATTATTTCAGGTTATACGAAGCGTACGCCTTTGGAGATCTGGCGGCATGATTGACCCACAAGCGTTTATTCAACATCTTCAAGTTAATGGGGTGGAGTTCTTTACTGGAGTGCCGGATTCTCTGTTAAAGGATTTCTGTGCCTGCCTTGAGCATGTGTCCCGTTCCGGTCAGCACATCATCAGTGCCAACGAAGGGGGGGCTGTGGCGTTGGCGCTGGGGTACCATCTCGCGACACGGAAGGTTCCGCTGGTTTATCTGCAGAATTCAGGACTGGGAAACATAGTCAATCCTCTTCTCTCTCTGGCCGATCCCGAAGTGTATTCGGTTCCTCTGGTGCTTGTGATTGGGTGGCGAGGAGAACCTGGTGTCCATGATGAACCACAACACAAAAAACAGGGACGTGTGATGCTTGCCATGCTCGAGGCGATGGAAATTCCCTATTCCATTTTGGGGCCGGAGACGGACGAGTCGTCGGTTGCGCTCGCGAATGCTCTGGCTCATGTTCGAAACGCCAGTGCACCGTTTGCGCTCGTCATTAAGAAGGGGACCTTTCAGCCCTTCACGTTGCCTAGGCTTGATAAGCCGGATTTTTCACTCTCCCGAGAGGCGGCGATCCAGCAAGTGATTGGGTTCTTGGGCGACCGCGATGTGGTAATCTCCACCACAGGTATGTCTTCTCGCGAAGTGTATGAGTATCGGCACCAGCGAGGCGAAGGCCACCAACGGGATTTCTTAACTGTGGGAGGCATGGGGCATGCTTCCCAGATTGCTTTGGGAATTGCCATCCAGAAACCAGATCGCTCCGTCTATTGTCTTGATGGTGACGGCGCGCTTCTCATGCATATGGGGGCGCTTGCCATCAACGGCGTGCGCAAGGCACGGAACTTCAAGCATATCGTGCTGAACAATGGAGCTCATGACTCGGTCGGCGGGCAGCGAACGGTAGCACTTGATGTCGATATCCAGGGCTTTGCACGTGCTGCTGCGTACGAATCGGTCTTTCGCGCTCAAACTAAGCAAGAACTTGATGTTTGCCTAGTGGAGTTGCAGCGATCGAACGGTCCGAGCTTGTTGGAGATTCGAGTGCGCTGTGGAGCCAGAAAGGACCTCGGGCGTCCAGTCACAACTCCGAGTCAGAATAAGAATGCGTTCATGGATTTTGTGGAGAGTTGAGCCACTCTGAAGCGATGTGGTTGAGATCGGACGTCCAGCCACGCGGGAGACTATCTTCTCCGTGGGAAGGTACAGAGGTGGGCGTCCATGCCATCGAGCGGCGGCTAAATCAGTATAGAAGGTTGTGCGCAGATACCGAGTATCAGCGTCAATGGATGCGGTCCTGGACTAGGTGCGCGATTGGGGAACGGTGTGCCCGCGGCCGTAAGGTGTTTTGATTGAACCTGTCAATTTCTTGTGGCAGGATAGCGAGTGTAAGACTAAGATCGAAAGACCTGAACGAGCACTCCTGTGCGAGTTGTGGAGTTTGTTTTACGCATAATGTGTTTGATGTGTTCATTTACGGTCTGCTCGGTGATTTTCAGCGCATTCGCTATTTCTTTGTTAGTCCATCCTTTAGCCAGGTTTTCAACAACAGATTGTTCTCTGTTGGTAAGCTGGAACCGTTCCTTGGCCTGATCGGTATTGAGTTGCTGGCGTCGGCCAAGCTCTTCTAGTGTTACAACAAGGCGGGCATATTGGATTCCACCCCTGTCTGGGAGCCCAAATCCTCGGAGCAGCACGGGTTGATTTGGGTTACCCGCGATTCGCTTGACCTCAAATTGCTCCCAATCCTTTGCCTCAGTGCGAACGTGGAGGGCTTTCATGATCTCTGTGCAGAGCTCGGTCAAGGCCGAGGGCAGCACCCCTTGAGCGGCCTTTGCAGGCGCACCTCCGTTCTCGGCCATATTGATGAGCTTGGAGAGCTCGGCGGCTTGGCGATTCATATGAAGAAGCTGCATCGAGGATGATAAAACGACGATCCCTGCGCCTGCGCGCTGGTCGGCGAGGTTATCTGCAGGTTCCTGAGAGCTGACAGCGTTTTGAGTCACGGTGATACTCCGTACGATCGTTGGTCTTTCTAGACAATGGAGCTATTTCTGATAACCTAAGACATATGCTTATTACTAGTAATGCTACATAATACTTTCGAGGTAGTCAAATTATACTTTTGAGGAATCTATCCGTACATGATTGGTATTGTTCGTTCACGTTCGTACTTCTATACTCCTATACTCACACCCAGGCGATTCTGCTGTTAGGTTAAGTCTTCAGAGGTAGTTCGTTGTGAAGAGTCCATTAGTCGGGGTTGATTGTTGGCAGGTTGCCCTAGTTTTAGTTGTGGTGGGTACGGGTATCAAATTTGTAAGTCATTAAATTGTAAATGAAATAACCGGAAAAGTTTGCTAGGTGTCTCGAAGGGATAGTGTTCTCAAACTGCAGGCTGATGAGTTTCGAACAGACTCCGATGATCAAGACTGGTTGAGTAGCCCCACGCTGGTGGCCAATCGGTGCGTAGTTAAGGGTTTCTTTGATGAAAGGTCCCTTCCCAGCCTCTCAGATCTATGAGCTATTCCGCTGGACCAGAGAAGTGTAATCCCCTCCATTGGGAAACGTGGCATCCTTTGTTGCAGGATCGAACGTTCTGTTTTTGCTGGGAAGCCAGATGATTAGTCGTTGTTGCAAATGGTAGTTGGAATTTCTTCAGGAGAATAACTAATGAATGGTAAGGCGTTACTTAGCACTATTGTTCTCGTGGGGAGCTTGGGAAGTATCGCGCATGCTAGCCAATTTGAGCAGGCGCCAAAATTGACCTTGGTGGCTGGCCCATCCCAGGGGACAAACCCTGCCGGTGTACGGCACGGGGGAGAGGGGGCGGAAAAATCATCCCTTACGGTGACTCCAGATTACATTATGGGGCCTGAAGACGTCTTGGAAATTACGGTGTGGAAGAACGCGGATCTTTCTAAGCAAGTTCAGGTTCGCCCTGATGGTCGGATTTCGCTCCCCCTTATCGGTGATGTGTCGGCAGTCGGGCGGACAGCGGCGCAATTAACTGACGAGATCTCCGCACGGCTCAAATCTTATATGGAAAACCCGACGGTTTCGATCCTAGTCCGGGAGGTCAATAGTTATCAAATTTATGTGTTGGGAGAGGTGAATGCTCCCGGTAAGTATCCTCTGACAAGTAAGACCACACTGCTGCAAGCAATCACGATTGCTCATGGCTTTACGCAGGTGGCTGCTCGCAACAAAATTGTGGTATTTCGGTTCGGAAAAGATGGTGAGGGGTTGAACAAGATTAAGGCGAGTTATGACGATATCGTGCTGAGAGATGGCTCAGATCAAAACATAGAGTTAAAACCGGGAGATCAGATCGTTGTGCCCTCTGAAACAATGGTCGTATTACCGTCAAGGTGAAGTCCATTTGCTAGAATTGTACGGGTGCATGTCGCTGGGGCGAGCCAAAGGAGTTGGGAAATTGAAAACTTTCGGTTGCAGATGGTTACGGGGGGGGGTATGTATTGCTGTTAGTTTTCTTCTCACTCTCCCGGGGTGCTGGATCGGGAATGAGCAGATAGACTTCAATGTCACGTATATTCCTCCGAATGAATTCTTGCTGGGGCCGGAGGATGTTCTGGTTGTGAACGTTTGGCGAAATCAGGAGCTCTCACGAGAAGTCATCATTCGGCCTGATGGGAAAATTTCAATGCCGCTGATCGGTGATGTTCAGGCAGCGGGAATGACGTCGAATGTACTGGCCAAACGAATTGCGGATGGCTTGGCGGAGTTCATGTCGAATCCAACCGTCTCGGTACAAGTGAAGGAAGTAAATAGTTACTATGTGTATGTTCTTGGTGAAGTGTCAAAACCCGGGAAGGTGCCATTGAAGTCTTATGCGACAGTGTTGCAAGGGATCTCGCTTGCCGGAGGTTTCACAACATTTGCGTCGAGAAACAAGATCCATGTGCTGAGAGTTGTTCCAAATGGTCAAGGGCAACCGAAGCAGGTTCAGATTCCCGTTCCCTATGAAGATATTATTCAGGGTAAAAACTCAGAGGGAAACTTCTTCCTCAAGGCTGGTGATGTCATTGTGGTGCCGTAGTCAGCGTTTGAGGGTGCTTCGGGTTATCTCGGGAGCGTTGGCCGTAGCGGTGTGGTGGAGTATCTCTGACTCTGCAGCACAACAGATCCGGGTAGTGCCATCGATATCAGTTATGGAGAGATATGACAGCAACGTGTTCTTTACTCCGGAGTCACACCTGCCTGCAGGAACGAAAGTTGATGATCTCATCACGACGATTACGCCTCAGCTAAACTTCATTCATGGCAATTCCCTTGTGAAGACAAATCTGTCAGTCGGGGCGGTTGTTCAGAAATTCGTAAATAATTCAGCTCTTGACAACGTCGGATTCAATGGGAGTGCGGGGATTGACCTCTCACAGGCTGTGAATAGGATGTTGCCTCGGATGCGGGGATTTCGGATCATAGGCACGTACATGTATACACCTTCGGCCCCTGCATTCGGTGCTGGCGGCCTTGGTGGTGGCGCCAGTATGGGAGGAGGGGGGTTTGGCACAGGAGGGATTGGGCTTATGGGCCCAATTGATTCTGGCCTAATTACTCAACGAATTAGGACTACAATGTTCAGTGTTGGGTTTGCGAACTCCTACTCGCTTTCACCGACCACGGATTTTCAGACCAGTTATATGTACTCTCAACTTAGTTTTGGTGGCTCATTTACACCGTCTTCGACAGTTGGCGGGCAACCATCGAACACGGTGTTCGACACTTCGACTCATTCCATTTCTGCCGGACCAACCTCAAGGATTTCGGCCATAGATTCGTTAAGTATGAAGTATACGTTCATGCAAATGTCCCAACCTCAATTTGGTAACTATGCAACACATGGTGCAACGCTGGGTTGGGGGAGAACTTGGAGTAAGGAGTGGAGTTCTTCAGCTACTGGAGGGCTAACACTCATTGAGCCAATTCCGGACTCCTCTTCTGTTGGTGGACAACGGAGAATTCCTGCGACGATGTTCCCGACCGGAAGTGTAAGTCTAAGTTATGCAACGGGCTCATCATTTCTTAGGAAGTTAGGTAGTGAAATTCAAGATGCGACGGGTGGTAGTTCGACTGGTGGCGGAGGCGGAGGGTTCCTCCCCCTTCTTGGCGGGATGAACATGCCAGGAGGGATCGCGGCGCCTGGATCATACCGCGTTACCCTCACGTATAATCTTGGTGTGTTCCCAAGCTTTGTTCAGACTGCGGGGCCGATATATACACATACAATTTTATTGGGGAGCACGGCTGGTATTACTGACAGGTTGAGTGCTCAGGCGCTTTTCAATTACGCAAATAGTAGTTTTACCTCAGACACTATTGGTACGAACTTCACTACCTACGGTACAACGGTATCCCTCAGCTATCTCATTATGCCCATGCTAACGGCTAATCTTAGTCATCAATGGCTGAGTTTTGATAGTCAAAGTCGATCGAGTGGTTTGAATGCCGCAGATCTTGGATTTTCAAAACAAGTGATTCTGCTAGGTTTCACATATGCGTATTCACCGCGCGGAGATTTTTTCCGATCAGGTGCTTTTTGGGAAGGTTCTTCTGGCGGCTCTTCGCCTGCTGAGTCAGGACTCGGTAAATCTGGATCAGGAGGAGTGGATACAAAGAAATGAATACGCGTACCTTGTCACCAGAGGATTATTGGCGAGCAGTTGTTAGCCGAAAGTGGCTCGTTATTTCTGCGATCTTGATGTCGCTCAGTGTCGCCGGTGCAATATGTGCGCTCATGCCCAAGATCTACCAGTCAGCCACAAAGATGTGGTTTGAGGGCGCGAAGATAGAAGAGTCCATTGTGAGTGGCCCTAATCCAGCTGGAGGTGTGTATGCACCCACTCTCGACGACCGGGTAATGGAAGTGCGACAGTTTGTGATGGGGAGGAAAACGCTCGGGCAGATTGCCGGAGAATTTGGGCTGTTCGGGTACGAGCAAGAACAGCCGCAGGCAGCAGAATCTGAGAATGCGATTAGAGCCATGCGAGGGTCTATCAAGGTTGAACCTACCAAGGACAAGCTATTCATCACGCTCTCATTCTCAAATGAAGATCCCATTATAGCTAGGGATGTCACGTCACGACTCAGTGATCTGTTCATTGAGGAGACGCTGAAAGACCGGGAACGAGGAGTTGAGGCGGCAGAAGATTTTCTTGGATTGGAGTTGAAGCATGCAAAGGCAGAACTCGAAGTAAAAGAAAAAATTATCTCGGAGTTTAAACAGCAACATCTCGGGGAGTTGCCACAGCAAATAGACGCTAATCTTCGTAAGCTTGATCGGCTTCAGGATGATATGCGCTCGCAGAGCGAGCAGGCGCAGAACCTGGCCAATCGCCTGGCTCAAATCGACAAATCAATTAAAGATTACGAGGAAACAGGAGAAATCGGTACTGATTCTCCCATCGGCAGTTCGAGTAAACGGAATAAGGATCCGCGTCTGGGGAGAATTAAAGAATTGGAGCGGCGGTTAGTTGAACTTTCGTCCATGTACAAGGAGACGTATCCCGACCTCGTACAAGTGAAGGAAGAAATTAAGAAGCTTCGAGAGATGACGTCAGCTCAATATCGTGATTTGTTACCCGAGAGTGAGGATACTGAAGAGCCGGTGGCTGGGAAGAAATCCAGGCGCAAGGCGATTGATCCTTACCACGCCGAACTTCTAAAGCAGAGAGAGGAGATCGTCCTCGAGTTGGAGGCTGTGAAGCGCCATCAATCGCATATCTCTGGGGAAATTTCTCAGTATGAGCGAAGGGTGGAGCATACTCCAGAGCGAGAACAGAAACTCAAGACGCTTGAGCGGGATTATGAAAATCTTCAAAAGAACTATCAATCCCTCTTGGATAAGAAGCTCAGCGCGGGGATGCAGAAAAGTTTGGCTCAGGGCCGTAAGGGAGCTAAGTTCAGCATCGTAGATCCCGCCTACACTCCAGTTGTTCCTGTTGTTCCCAACATTCCATTGATTATGGCGGCGGGTCTCGTGCTCGGATGTGCGTTGGGTTTTGGGGGGCCGTGGGGCTCGAACTCATGGGGAGAGGGTTCCGATCTGCGGAGGAAGTCGAACTTACTCTGGGTTTGCCTGTCATCGCGTCTATTCCGCTCTACGAAAGTGCCTTTGGGGGCTCAATGCTAACGGTCCGGGCGCTCTCTGGGAAAACGCGTAGTTCCGCGCTGTTGCTGCCAGGTCAGGCAAGGCAGGATGACGAATTTCAGGGATCAGGAGGTCTTCCTGCTACATCTATCGGCAAGCACAGGGCGAGCAATGGGCAACTACAGAATCCGACTCCTGGCCTAGAATTAGTGTCAATGTGGCGACCGCTTTCATGTGTGGCGGAGCAATACCGCGTTGCGGCGACCCGGCTTGAATTAATGACTGGGGATCGAAAGAGTACGGCGATTGTTGTGACCAGTGCTGTCATGGGGGAGGGAAAGTCTTCTACAGCTCTGAACTTGGGTTATGTGTTGGCCAAAGACCTTGATCGTAGAACCATAGTTATCGATTGTGATCTGAAGCGCCCGATGCAGCATATTTATGCTGGAGTCTGGCAGCAACCCGGATTAGCGGAAGTTCTTCGTGGCACGAAGGTGGTTGAGGATTGCTTGCAGCGACTGGGCGAGGCTGGTCCATGGATTCTCCGTGCCGGTGCTGTAGGAGACAATCCACTTGCCTTATCTAAGATGCATCAGTTGACCGATTTGATTATTGAACTGAAAGAGAAATTTGACTATGTGATCATTGATGCTCCGCCGGTATTGCCACTTGCTGACATGCAGGTGTTAGCGAGTATGGGAGACCTGCTCGCTTATGTGGTGAAGGCAAGCATGACTGGGCGTGATGTTGTGCAGAAAGCACTGAAAGCTATTGGTGAGACTGCCAATGTAGGGATCATCTTGAATGGCTTAGACGCACATACCACTCCCTATTATATGCAGCAGGAGTATTACCGCGAAGCGCGCCATGAGCAGCTCAAGTAAGTCTGGACATGAGGTCGACCTGGAGCCAGTGGTTTCTCAGCAACCACTCGTTTCCGTGTCGGTGAGTTTCCCTAAATTCACGCGGCGAATCTTGATTCTCGGGGTGGGACCTCTTGCCCGCGATCTGTGTCAAACGCTTCTGTCAAAACGAACCGGTTTCGCCGAGGTTGTGGGCTTTCTTGATAAGGATGCGAGTCGGATTGGCGAACGCTTAGTGAACCCAAGCATCATTGGAACATATGATCAATTGTTTGAGATTGCTGAACGCTACCAAGTCCATACCGTGGCGGTGTGCTTAGAGGATCGTCGTGCGGTTCTACCAGTTCAAACCCTCTTGGACATGAAGGCCATGGGGCGGGATGTAGTTGACGGCCACTACCTGTACGAGGAAGAAGCTGGACGACTCTCGATTGATCATCTCAAGCCAAGTGCACTGATTTTCTCGACGGGGTTCCGCCGTCGGTTGGTCACGATGCTGCTTAAGCGGTGCCTTGACGTGGCGGTTGCTGTCGTAGGGATGATCGCGCTGGTGCCGCTGGTATGCATCCTCGCTATTCTCATCAAGATAGATTCATCCGGTCCCGTTTTTTATAGGCAGATGCGAGTTGGCTTGCGCGGCCGCCCGTATATGATCTGGAAGTTTAGGTCCATGCGTCAGGATGCTGAACAGAGTGGTGCACGATGGGCAACGAGCGAAGATCCCCGGGTCTCCAGGGTTGGACGATGGATTCGAAAGTGGAGATTGGACGAGCTCCCGCAGTTGATTAATGTCGTGAAGGGCGAAATGAGTTTGGTGGGTCCAAGGCCAGAGCGTCCCGTGTTTGTACAAGAATTGAGAAATACCATTCCGTACTATGATCTGAGGCACACTGTCCGACCAGGAATCACGGGATGGGCGCAAACCCGTTTTCGGTACGGTGCATCGAAGGAGGACTCACACGTGAAGCTTCAATATGATCTATTCTATGTGAAGAATCTCTCGTTGGCGCTGGATTTGAGGATTGTCATTCATACGGTGAAAGTCATGCTGATGGGCGAAGGGGCACGGTAGAGGCCGTATGGCTAGCACCATTCCGAGACATTGCTTGTCTTTTGATGTTGAAGAGCATTTTCAGGTCTCCGCATTTGAATCTCCGATGCGCAGACGGCATTGAGAACAATTTGAGAGTCGTGTGGAGGCAAATACTGAGCGACTGCTTGAGATATTAGCGGAGAGGGGTGTGCGGGCAACCTTCTTTGTTCTTGGGTGGGTAGCCGAGCGCTATCCTTCTTTGGTTCGCCGCATTGCATCAGGTGGACATGAAGTGGCGTCACACGGGTATGCTCATGAACTCATCACAAGTCAAACCCCTCATGCTTTTCGCGAAGACATTCGAAAGGCGAAGAATATTCTAGAGGGCATCCTTTCTCAGCCGGTGCTGGGCTATCGTGCGCCAAGCTTTTCGATTACCAAGGATACGATGTGGGCAACAGAAGTCTTGGTCGAGGAGGGGTACTTTTATGATTCCAGTATTTTCCCGGTACTGCATGACCGGTATGGTGTGCCCTCTGCAAACCCAGACGTGCATCAACTGTTGACCGAATCAGGTGTTCTATGGGAAGTGCCTCCCTCAACCGTGAAGTGTCTGGGAGTGCGGGTGCCCGTTGCCGGTGGATGGTATTTTAGGTTGTACCCTTATGTGCTATTGCGTACCCTGCTTCGAAAATTGGAGGGTGAGGGGGCTTCGCTCGTGATGTACATGCATCCATGGGAGTTCGATCCAGGTCAGCCAAGAATGGAAGGCTCTCTGCTGTCACGAATGCGACATTACTTGAATCTCGATAAAACGGAAAGCCGGATGTGTGAGCTACTACAGGATTTTTCCTTTGCTCCCATTCGGCATGTGTTTCCTCAAATTGAACAAATGCAGAGCGGGAGATCGGTTTCTGCAGGTGTTGTGGGACAAGAACTCCTCTCGAAAAATGTATCTCCGGCGGTGCTCAGTTAGTAGTCGACCCAGTGCGAGGTGTTGGCATGGGCAGTCATGTGATCCGATTACTATAGGGTAGGTTTTAGGGAGAGTAGCTGTTACGCATTCCGAAAGAACGCCCAAGGTAGAGCCGGCCAGTTATTGCAGCGAACCAGAATTCATCCAGATATGCTAGATGAGCTTCCCGTGCGTGTGAGGGTGTTGAGGAAGTCATGTAGCCCTCCCCTCAAGTCGTCTAACTTTTGCGAAGCGTAGGCTGCAGCGATGTCCTGGGCAACATTCCTTTGCGTGCTGAGAGCCATAGGTGCCTGCTGTGACCTCAATGATGTTGAGCGGATTTTGTTGAGACCGTAATCCCCTGCAATCGGCTGTGCTACTCTTGTGATGTGGCGTTGCTCGTACCATAGAAAGACTGTGCATGGGGTGATTTGTTGCCCTACGAGATGACTCAGGGTTTGATCTGTTGCGTTACGACATGGGGCCTGTTCAGGTAACGGTAAAGAAATTGACTGGGCAGGCCAGAATGTTCCGTCACAACGGATATCTGGGAGTATTTGCTGGAGATCTGGATGACTATCTTGCTTATTGTGAGGTGTCGGGATTCTTCCCGGATTAGAGGGAGAGCCGTGTCTGGACTGTGGGGGAATTAAATGGCGTTCGGTAGGGAAGCCTGGGGGCTCTGGGTAGGGCAGGTATCCGTAAGGGCCTGATTGTGAAAACCATCGATTGCTGGAGGAAGTGACATGAAAGCCGTGATTCTAGCTGGTGGGTTGGGGACTCGTTTGTCGGAGGAAACGGTGCTCCGTCCGAAGCCCATGGTGGAGATCGGTGGTAAGCCGATCTTATGGCATATCATGCAAATTCATGCGGTGTATGGCATCACGGAGTTCGTAGTTGCTCTTGGGTATAAGGGCGACATGATTAAAGAGTACTTTCTTAACT
>JACOEF010000405.1 GCA_024998705.1 Nitrospira sp. | reverse complement strand
GAAGTTTGGACTCGCATCGGCGCCTGAATCCTTGCCCGGCTGGAACGTACCGTTCCCGTTGCCCAAAAATGTCGTGAAGCTGTCCCCTTCCCCGTTGATGACTAAGAGATCGGTCAGGTGATCATTGTTAAAATCGGCAAAGCTCACACCGAGGGGCCGCCGGCCCGTCTTATAGTCTTTGGGGTCCCGAAAGGTTCCATCACCGTTGCCGATCCAGATGGACACGGCACTCAACATCGGTCCGCCGTTCGTCACCAACAAATCCGGCTTCCCGTCCTGATTCAGATCTCGTAAGGCCACCGAGGTGGGCGTATCACCGTACTCATATTGCGCACCCGGACGAAAATCTCCACCGGCGCTCCCGAGGAAAATTTTCACTTTGTCGTTCCGCAACGCCACCGCCAAGTCGGGATGGCCGTCACCATTGATGTCTTCGCTGGCCACGGAGACCGGGGTGCGATGGACGGGATACTGCGGCCCTTCGTCGAACTTGCCGTTGCCCCGACCGAACAGAATCGAGACCTGATCGCTGCCCGAGCAGGCCAGCACCACATCCAGCTGACCATCATGGTTAAAGTCGTTGAGAGCGAGGGAGCGGGGCTCCTGACAGACCTTCACCTGGACCTGGTCACGAAACGTGCCATCCCCATTGCCGAACAGCAGCGAAATCGAATTGCTCGAAATGTTCGTCGTGATGAGATCCGTGATTTGATCCCGATTGAAGTCAGCCGTGGTGATGGTGGTCGGGTTCTTCCCGACCGGATAACTGGCAAAATAATAGAAGGGGTCGGGCGGCACATAGGGATCGGACTTCGAACAGGCAGAGAGCAGGACCACACTGGCTAATAAGATCGGTCCGACACCGAATAGCGACGGAATGCGGCTGCATCGACGGTCGGCGGTCATTTCCATCTTGGTGCAAAAGGCATGACGTTCCGGCCAAGTCCATGCTTCGCCGCTCCTGATTCTCACCCGTGGGCGGAGTATACAGAGCCCCCTCGGGCTTCGCAACGAAGGCCTGCATCCTCCCCCACCCAGGATCATATTGACGACTTACCGAATGGGCTGGAGCCTCTAGGCCTTTCGCCCCTTTGAAAACTTGGAAAGCCTTAGGCTACAATGCGACTCAAGTGTGGAGGAGGTGCCCATGAGCAAGAAAGTCAATATGCCTTTGTCGTTGTACGGTGTGGCGGAAGTGTTGAAGTGGTGTATCGATCGCAATCACGGCCGCGTAGGCGGAGTCGCTACAGAAGGGTTTAAGAAGATGCAGGCGCTCTTGGCGGAGAAGCCGACCTCGAACGATTATTTGGCACTGGACCAATTCTGGAAGAAGCAGGTTGTGCTCGAACTCACGGAAGACGAGGTCTCGACCATCGACCGTTGTCTGTACGATATTCCAAACTTTGACAACGAACCGTTGCCGCAGATTCGACACAAATTCTGGCCTTCCGCCGTGGCCGCGCATTAAGTTCCGTCACTCGCCATCTCGCACAATCTTTCCGGCAACCCACAGAGCGTGATGTTCTGTGGGTTGTTCGCGGATTGCGAGCAGTCACCTCACAGACCCATTCACGACCTTCGCGCCTTCCTTCCGGAAGGCGCGAATCGATCCGTAGCGCCAATCGGCACTTACGCTCAAGTCCGTTGATGTGATTCTTGGTGGGGAATAGGCCCGTTCCGTCACGCGGTGGGACAGAACGGGCCTCGCGTCGACAGGGGCAAGGCAACCCGTAGAGTCAGGTTCCTGCGCTAGAGAGATCCCTCGCCTTTGAGAAACTTCCGGAACCGCCCCATGAGGTCGGCACCAAGGGTGCCGCCTTCCGGCTTCTTGACCTCCGGGTCGCTGAAATGCGACCGGATTTCCTGAAGGCGCTTCTCTGCTTGATCGTTCCCCTGCAATCGCTTGGTTTTTTGGAGTGCGGTGTCGAAGGCATCGAAGGTCAGTTCATTATAGCCGAACGACCGGATACGCTTCACCGCCTTCATCATGGCCTGATTGCGAAATGTCGTGAGGTGCTCGGAATCGACTTCTTTGAGCCCAAGCTTGCGGGCTCTGCGTTCGGCCGCCTTGCGTATGCCGCTGCGGACGAAATCCGGTGACGTTTGCAGTCGCTTCCAGGCTTCGTCCCTCCAGGCCACACGCTCCTGCGGCGCGTCCCATAACTGCACCGCGGTCTGCTCATCGATCCTGGTCAACCCCTTCTCTCGCGCCGACTCCTCGGTATCATGCCGGATCATGTCGCTCACGAAATCCATGGCGATCGGCGGGGACTCCTTGATCTTCTGTTGTAACAGGGCCAATGCGCCTTCAGTCCATTCCAGGGGCGCCGCCTCTCGCTCGCGAATCTCCCCCAACGCCTCGACCTTCTCAAAGAGATCAACATTGACCTCCATGTGGCCGCCTTTGCGGGCGATCTCGTCGGCGATTTGCTTGATCATCCCTCGCATGAACTCTGGGACGGCCGCTAGGCGTTCCTTCGCCGCCGCGGTCCACGGCAGCTGCCCCTTAGCCATTTGATCGGCAGCTTCAGCCATGCCGCCTTCACCGCCCATGGTCCCCATCATCTGACCTTTGAACTGCTCGAGGATCTCCTCGGTGATTTCTGGATAGCCCAACTCCCGCGCCTTCTTCTCGGCGAGGCGGCGGACCATTCCCCGTAAAAACATGGGGGCACGCTCCATTCGCTTCAGCGCGCCGTCACTCCACCGAACCTCAGGGGCTGTTATATTTGAGGACTCCGCCACGGTATCACTCCTGTTACTTATTGAGTAATTCCTTCAGTTCCTTGCCTGCCTTGAAGAATGGCACACGCTTGGCCGGCACCGCAACGGTCGCACCGGTTTTGGGATTACGACCTTCCTTCATCCGCCGGGCGCGGAGACGAAAACTTCCGAACCCCCTGATTTCCGTCTTATTGCCGTTCCGCAGCGAGTCGCGAATACAATCGAAAATCGTGTTCACCACGATCTCCGCTTGCCGCTTCGTCAATGTCGTAACCTGTTCCGATACCCGTTCGATAATCTGCGCTTTGGTCATCGTCCCTCTCCGCGTGGGTGGGCTTACGCACGGCTGAAGGCTGCGTCGCCTTACCGATGCGCTCCGGCCGTTCAGAACGCCATCAGGTATTTCAGTTTCACGCCGGTATTCAACTCCAGCTTCGGAAACACCGACGACCAACGTGATTCGATGAGATCCCGAATTGAAAACCGCTTGCGAGGCTCGACCACTTTGGGCTCACCCTCCATCCCGGCAATGTCCGCCGCAATGTGGATGGCATCGTCCAGGTCGCCCAGTTCGTCCACCAACCTCGCCTCTTTCGCCTGGCGCCCCGTGTAAATCCGCCCATCCGCCAGCGGCTCTACATCCGACACTTCTAACGACCGCCCGTCGGCCACGGCTTGAATGAACTGGTGGTGCACATCATCCATCACCGACTGTAGAAGCTTGCGCTCCTCATCACTCATCTTTCGCAACGGGGATCCGACGTCTTTAAATCGCCCGCTCTTAATGACCACCCCTTCGACCCCGACCTTTTTCATCAGGCCTTCGAAGTTGGCCATTTCCATGATGACCCCGATACTCCCGGTCAACGTGCCGGGATTGGCAATGATGCGGTCCGTCGCCGCCGCGATGTAATACCCTCCGGAAGCGGCCACTGTCCCCATGGATGCGATGACCGCCTTACTACTCTTGTTCTTCACCCGCTTCACGGCGTCGTGAATTTCCTGGGACGGCACGACGCCGCCGCCGGGACTGTCGATGCGCAACACGATCGCCTTGACCAGCGGGTTCTCACTATATTGCTTCAACTCACTGATCGTCGCTTGCGCGTCAAGAATCACGCCCTCGATCCGTATGAGGGCCACGCGATCTTGACTTGAAAAATCGAGGTCGGGGAGGAGCGCGTTCAAGAGAATCAACGCTCCCCCCCCAATCACAATGGCCCAAAAGATCCGGCGCAAGAGGCTCCGCTGTGGCTTCACCGCCGTGTCTGCTTGTGGCCCCATTCAGTCTCCCGACTTAGGCTTCTGAATCGCTCTGGTTGCGCTTCCGGCTCTGCTTCGCCGCACGACCAAGGGTCTGATCGATTCCGCCCTGAGAGGCATGGAACTCATCAACCTGGCGCCGATCGGAATCCATCTGGTGATCGCGCAAACTGAGCGCAATTTTCCGCTCATCACGATCGACCTTGATGATCTTCGCGGTGACGTCATCCGTCGGCTTGAATTTTTCTTCCATCCGAACGTTGGCATCCAGCCCGACTTCGCTGATATGGATCAGCCCTTCGACATCGCCATCGAGCTCGATGAAGAGTCCGAAATCGGCGATCTTGCTGACCTTGCCGGTGATGCTATCGCCGACCCG